>DATFCH010000584.1:0-9831 GCA_035253345.1 Nitrososphaeraceae archaeon | reverse complement strand
AAGCTGTCTTGTTCATCAGATATTATTTAGAATATATTTATACAAATATTAAAGTTCTATAATAATTACGATAATTATTATAAAAATAAGGTAAAATAATAAAATATATATATAAATTCTTAAAGAGAGGAATAAGAGTTTAATGTTTAAAATTATTACATCAACATATCTGAAAGTATGAATTACAAATATCCTTACAAATTCAGGCCATTATTTTTTAATATTTAATAGGTAAAAGTTATATATTTAGAATATGTTCCATACCTATGGATCTTTTTACCAATATGTTAATGTTGCTTCCAGGAGGTTATGAATGGATATTTATAATATTAATTATAGTAGTAATTATATTCGGTGCTAAGAAAATTCCTGAATTGGCTCGATCATTCGGTAAGGCTAAATCTGAATTTGAGAAAGCACGTATACAATCAAAAAAAGAAATTGATAAACTTCATAGTGAAGATCTAGTAAGTCGAGAAAAATTAGAATCAATTGCAGATACTTTAAGAATAGACTATATAGGAAAAGATGATGAGTCGTTAAAGAAAGATATAGATGCAGCAATAAAAAGAGATAAAGAATACAACCTCTAAATAACATTTTTGATATCCCCAGAGGTACAAATATAAAAAATTATAATAATAGATAAAGGAGAGGAAATAAAATTTGGCCAAAATTGCTATTATAGTAGGATCTGTAAGACAAAATCGACAAGGTATCAAAGTTGCCCGTTGGATGGAAGAAAAATTAAAAGAGAGGGGCCATACCGTCTATTTTATAGATCCCCTCGAACTCAATTTACCCATTTTAGATAAAATGTACAAGGAGATTATTGATCCACCAGAAAATCTAAAAATCTTGAGAAATCAAATTGTCGAAGCAGATGGATATATGCCCATAACTCCAGAATATAATCACAGTACCTCTGCAGCACTGAAGAATACTCTTGATTATTTCCTTGAAGAGTATTACTTTAAGCCTTCTGCAATTGTATCGTATTCTGTAGGCGGATTTGGAGGCGTTAATGCTGTACAACATCTTCGAGGGATATTTGCAGAATTAGGAGCGCCATCTATTTCATCATCATTTTCAATATCCAAAGTTCAAAATGTATTCGATGATGCTGGTAAAGTAAGAGATCAACTTTATGAAAAAAGAGTAATACGATTTATTGAAGAATTTGAATGGTATATAGAAGCATTTAAAAATCAAAGAGCTAAAGGCACTCCCTACTAAAAGGGAAAATTTTATTCTTTCTAGATTATTAAAACAAAATATTTTGTATAAAATATTCAACACTTATGATCTAGGTAAAAATTTAAGTTAAGAGTAAGGATTTAGATCCTTTTAAAAATGGACACGATATTATTTTCTATTCAACTAAATGATTCTATAACTTACCATGTCTATGTAGAAGAAAGTTAGTAAATAGAATATATTATAAATTGACAAAATGGTATAGAAACATGGGAATACTTTCTAGTAGGCACTTATCTTTCTATTAATAATTTTATTTCCTATAACGCTCTAAATAAATAAAAGAAAATGATAATGATTGATCATGGATATGAAACTAGAAGTTTTGTTCATACCTGTCTCTGACGTCGATCGGGCCAAGCACTTTTATGAGAAACTAGGATTTCGCTTGGATATAGACTATACTGCCAATGATGACTTTCGAGTAATACAATTCACTCCTCCTAATTCTGATACATCGATCATCTTCGGTAAAGGAGTTACTTCCGGTCAGCCGGGTTCAATAGATCCCCTTGTTTTGGCGGTGGACGACATAGATGTCACTCGTGACTACTTCACTGCTCATGGTATTGGCGTGAGTGAGATTTTTCACTATGCTGGCGGTCCTTTTAATAACGCAGTACAGAACCCACGCGTAAGTGGGCGAGATCCAGAAGGTCGTTCCTACTTCTCATTTGCCTCGTTCAAGGATCCGGACGGGAACGAGTGGCTTCTGCAAGAGATCAAAACTCGGCTTCCTGGCCGCCAGTGGAAATTAATGCAACTACAGGACATGGATGTTCCAACCTTGGCAGGGCTTCTCCATGAGACTTCAGAACACCATGACAACTTTGAGAAGACACACTCTGAGCATCAATGGTGGGACTGGTATGCGTCATATCTTAGCGCCCGTCAACGTGGGAGCAATCCGGAAGAGGCAGCAGCAGCTGCTGATCGCTATATGGAGAAGGTTCTTCACGTTCTTCCTCATTGATGTCATTCGAATAACGAACTATTGTAAACTTGCTAAAAAATAATATGTTAAAATTATTGTTAACATATTATTAATTTTATTTGTTTTTTAAAACTACATAATAGTTTTCCTAGACAAAATAATTTTGTTATAAATGCGTATTATTGTTACCTTTATTTGGATAAACTAAATAAGCTCTATAACTAAGAGTCAAGGCTTGGGCTCTGAATCCTCATTATATCATGGTTCGGTAACATAATAAATAAGGATTTGGAGAAATGTGATAGTTAAATTTCTGTTTATAGACAAAAGTTATTTTATTGATTCAATAAAAGAGACTAACAGTTGATGAATTATTTTAGCATGTTTTGAAACATGATACACCCTTGGTATATAGAAGAAACAGGCATAAAACACCAGATAATCCATGTAATTTCATAGTTAAAGATGAATCGACAGGTACAGCAATTGCAGTAGAATGGTCTTCACTAGCAAAGACGTTGGAATTATTCAGGACCATATCTTTCGAATATTTATTTAACGCAGAATATATTCCAGCTCTCGTCAAGGCAGAAATGAGTCAAAGAACGGAAGATTAAATGGTGAGAAAATTCCCTCAAGTCCAAAGATTCATGATAATACTAAGAATACTAGTTCTGTAAACAACACTTCAGCATACAAATAACTAATTGGTTTTTTAATTGCCCAGCAGAAACGAATTTGGTAGATACGTAGGAATGAGAGAGGTTGAAATCGACCCTTCTACTAATAAACTTGAACCAAAGCCAAGATGTATCAGCGAATTATTGTGGAGAAGCTTTGTTGCTCACAGTAAAAAATACTACAATGTATAAAGTTACGAAGTAATTCTCAATAATTTACTTGACTGCTATGACGAACATAATAAACCGGACTATATGTATTAGCAGAATATGCTAATTAAATTACCAGAGAGTGATTTTGGGGAATAGGCAGGTATTCACTCTCTGAAATATTGAACCAATTTCCTATTTGTTTGAAGCAATATTTTCAATTATTCATTTAAGTCTTTAGATGGATATAGGCAGTAAAATGTTGAAGGAAAATTGTCTATTTATTACAAAATTCCGGAGAATATCAGCAATAGACTCAGAAATAAATATTCTCCGGAAGTTGTTTAGTCCCTTAGGTCTATATTGATAATATTCTTTATTACTTGTAATAATTTAATTAACTTGTTATAAGATATTAAAGACTCCAGGAGAAGATTGAGGATAATGACAGATCAAGCAGATTATTCCCCTGAAGATGTTACTTGCCTTTTCGCTTCTGTATCCTAAATAATTCTATATTGTTTATATTAATTTGAGATAATTTTGTTATTGCGCATAAAGTCTCCTATTTCAGATAGTATATCTTCTATTGTTCTTTCTTCAAGTCTACACATATCTGTTTCATCTCTTAGTTCAGATTTTTCAAGATTGTTTCTAGCAATTTTCTTTTTTTCGTATAGTTCTTTATTGATTCTATTTATTATTATTAGTAACTCATTTTGTTGATTGTTTTGATGAGCTTGTTCTTCCTGTTGAATAGATCTATATCTTTGTAAAGTCCAATCAAGCATTTCTACTCTTTTTTGATAAATTCTATAAAGGTAGGATGCTGACGTGAATTACGCTCTATAATATTTTGGTTTTGAGCTCTATATGATAACAAATAATTTTCCAATGACATATTTTAAACAAAATACAAGGATTTTATTAAATGGAAAGATACCTTGTAAGAGGGAGAGAGCTTAACCTATCAGGCAAAACAATAATACTATATTGAATTTAGTTTTCCCTTCATTTTGTTTACGCTTTTGAACCTATTTTTCTCTAACTGAAATTTGAGATTTCTTTATAAAACTCATGTTTTATGTAAAGTTATTGAATAGTGAACCAAAATATTGTAGTAACTGTGGCCAGTCATTAGAAAATTTGAATTATGAAGAGATTAAAAAATGTCCTAAATGTAAAATAGATCTTCAAAGAGGAACAACATTTAATCCATCACTGTCATCAGTTGTTGACCAATTACCATATAAAAGCCCAGGAACAGCAGCACTGATAGCATTTATTGGAGGAATATTCGGTTTGCAAGGAGTAGGTCATATATATGTTGGAAAGGTTGGCAAAGGAATAGGAATATTAATTTCTGGTATCATAATTGCTTTTTTGCTTATTTTTTCTACAGTATCATTACAAGGTATTTTCTTTTTTGAAGATGATATATCATCTTCCAATTCTGGAATAGAAGTTGTAGCAATATTTATTATTTTTATCTCAGGAATTGCATATTTGGTATTGTGGATATGGCAAATATTTAATGCTAGAAAATTAGCAAAGAAATTTAATGAAATAGTACGAACAACAGGAAAAGAACCTTGGTAAAATTAATTTACTGTGTTTTAAGAACCTCAATTTTATTATAAAAATTATTTTCAGGCAAAAACAAAATACTATTCTTTCATCATTTCCTGTTTTCTTTCCACAGGATCCATTTCTTCTACCATATATTTTTTAATTTATTTTTCATATTTTGAATCATGTTAGTATAATGACGGTCTTCCAAGTCTTTTTCTGATGGTTTTTTTATTCCTTTCGTTATTTTTATTTTGTAATATTTTAAAATACTAATAATAAAATCCAGTTCATAATTATTTAATGGAACTGAAGTCATTTTGTTTTTTTTACTTAATTTCCTCCTCCAATTCTGTAGTAATTCGTTTTTAATATGTGTTCATTATCTTCATTAATGATTAGAAGATTTTATAGACATCTTATATTATAATAAACGTTAAGTAAATTATTAAATTAAGAAGTTACTCAGTTTACCAATTATTAAATAGTTTTAGGTTTAGGATTGATAACGGTATTAGAAGAACTCATTTCTGTTATCCATTTCTCTATAGTTTTGATCTTTTATGTCTATATAATTATGAAATGCTTGTTGAACTTTCTTTTCAAAATTCTCTCGCAAACTAGAAATCATAAATATATCAATACTTGGTACTTTCATTAAATAAGCCATGAATAGAAAGATCGCAAAGTTGAGTAAAAACAAATAAAATATTATATTATTTTATTTTTCATAATACAAATTATCCTGAGTAAAAATAATAAAATTAAAAAATTATATAATATATTATTTGACAAGAGTTAAAATTTCAGATTCTAACTGAGACCAATTTCCTTGCAAAATTGGCTTGATAGGATCCAATCCCATTTCTTCTAAAATTTCCTTTTCTTTCTCTGATAGTAGAAACTTGGTAAAAAATAGTGCTCCTTCTATGTTTTCAACAGTATTTGGCATAGTAAATGAAAAAAATATTGGATTACCAAAGATAGTTTCACCTGTTCCCAATTTGTAATATATTTTGTTATAATAATTAGTACAATTAGGATTACTCAGATTAATTTGGTCAGGAAGTGTAATAGAGGGAATACCTTTTGCTATTGCTTCGTGTTTATATGAAACGGTTGCATTAATTTGTCCTGAATCTAGGATAGACTTTAAGATTTCTTCAGGAAAAATTTGTTTTTTGTTTCTATCTTCACCTAAAAAATTTCTATCCTTAATTGTTGAATCATTATAGTAAATATTTGCTAATTCTGCAACAATGACAGTATAATATCCTTTAGGATTCAATTCAGGATCGGTTCTTCCAAATTTGAATCCTTCTTTCTCCAAAACTTTATACCACGGTATCTATCCCTTGCTGGCCTTTATAAGGTCTGAAGCAAATGGATTTGAAGGATTATATGTAATTACCAGTTCGGCAGATCCAAACTTTACAAGTCAATTGGCTAATGGAGGATTATGATTAATTAATCTCTCAATATGGGTAGTGTCAGCACTAACAAATACATCGGGTTTACGAAACCCGTCTAGAATCATGTTAGAAATCTGGACAGAACCCTTGCTCTCGCCTATAAAATTATATCGTGTTGAATTCTGAAATGCTGATTTAATTTCATTTTCAAAGATATTGATTAACGAACCAGCATACATTATTGATACATCTTTATCAATTGAAGTAGTAGCAGATTTATTTCATTATTATTAGTAGATTCAAATATTATAAAAAAAATAATCGAGAAAAGAAATATGGACAAAATTATGTTCCTCATATATAGTTAGATAGGTTAGATAACATACGATAATTATTCTTTGTTATCTTGTTAAAAAATAAATAAAATTTGCTTAGGGTTATTTTTATTTTAATACAAGATTTAATTGTAATACAAAGAATTGCCTTGAAATATAATCTTAATCTATTTTGATATAATGAATATAGTTGCGAAGTCGATCCGTCCGCATAAATTACCATAGCCGACCATAGTCTTCTATCATAGTGTCGACATTTCGATAGAGGACTATGGCTTTTTAATTGTAGAATATGAAATATTTGGATTACAGGTTTAATAATCAGAGAGAAAAATATCTCATGTTAATGTAACAAAGTTACTAGAGAATTTAAATAAAATTTAGTATATAACTTTAAGCGATCCATTGTGGATCACTTTGGTTTGGGAAATACATAACCAAAGTGGTGAGTCTAGTCTGGATCTACTGACCTCAGCATTATTTCAGATTAGGCTCATCGATAATATACTTAAATATGTTGCTAGTATATATAATATAATCAGAAATTCATTGCATAGCTTCTTCTGCTGTTAAACGCGCCAAATTCAACCATTTTCCATACAGTAGAAGGTAATCATTAACTTTGAAAAGAACGAGGTGAATAATATAATATTAGTTCGGCATTTAAAATGGATATTTCGTCAACAAAATTGCTGCAATTATGAGCAAAGACCATTTGAATAGGATATTGTGAGGAAGAAGGAAGATCAAGGGGATTTTTAAATTTGTTATCGTTATTATATCTCCTTGGTCTTTTTCTTCTTTCTATTTTATCAAATAATTATAATTTGTACAATATTATAGTCAAGATAACCATACTGTATGCATGGATACAGAGAACAATGCATTTGCGTTATGGGAAAGTAAAAAGTAGATAAATAAGAAAGTTATTAGGTAAAATCATTCAACATAATAGTCATATATTACTATCTAATAATTTCATTGTGGTTTAGAATTATGTGTAATATTTGGATCTATCGATGATTTTTCAATAATCTATTGGTAATGAAAATTGAAACACTATCTAAAGATCATTTATCTATTTGAACTACTTCGATTCTTACATTCTTTTTACCATTCGTCTACTCTAGCAAAAATCTTAAAATTAGTTTTTCCCCAATATACAATTTACAATAAAAAAATTATAATAATTGTAACAACAATACATATTTTAGTATGGAGACGAATGATCGTCATGAATATAGGAAAGATGATATTTTTGAAGACATTCTATGCAGATTGCTGGATATTTATGACGGAAAAAAGGGGATTAAGAAAAAATGAAAAAAGGAGGATTGATTTAAACTGGCGTATATTCCTGAGGATTTGCAAAAGGAATTAAGAATTATAATAACAGTTGAAGAAGCCCAATATTTAAGAGAATTATTACACGAAGTAAACAGTAGAATTTTGAAGAGTCTACACGATAAAGTTTCTAATGCATTATTTGAAATAGGGGGAGTATCAGATGAATCTTAATTATCTATTTCATTTGTTAAAAGTCATTAACAATTTTTAAAACTGAATTAGGTGTTGTAAAAAATTAGTAATTGAATAGTAATAGTACTAACTCGGAGGTGTGTGAACTGTTTTTGACACGATTTTGTAGTTCAAAAATAAACTACAACAAATAGTTCTAATCGATTTAATAATTTTAAATCATATTAAAATACAGAAATAGTAATACATACTATTAAAAAATTATTATCTCTCACAGCATAATATACATAAAGTAAGTTTATGTAATTGTTTCAATTAAATTTCAATGTGAATAATATTAGAGTAAATCAATTTTATCTTTCATTATTATTTTTGATAATTATTGCAGTGGTGAATGTAAATTTCATCTTATATCAGCCAATTTATGGGACAGAAAATTCAACTTCTAATCTTACTATTACTGAAGGCATAGCAAGTGGTGATGTTACTAATGATAGTGTAATTATATGGTCAAGAGTAAACAAGCCTTCCATTATGCATGTAGAATTTGCTAATAATCTATCATTTATAAATTCTAAATCTGAGACAAAATTTGTAGATCAAAATACTGATTTTACAGGAAATATCAAATTAAATAATCTAACTGCAGCAACACAGTATTTTTATCGTGTATATTTTTCAACTCTTGATAATAATATTACTAGTTCCTCTATTGTGGGAACATTCAAGACAGCTCCTAATCTCTTCATGTCGAGCAATTTCATTAGTTTCATGGTAGGTGCAGATATTGGTGGTCAAACATATTGCCGTGAAAGAAATACAGGTTATTCAATCTTTGAAGAAATGTCGAAGCTAAAACCAGATTTTTACATCCAAAATGGTGATATGATCTATGCTGATAATAATTGCCCAAAGCAGAGATTGGATGGACTTCAGAATATTGCTGGAAATTTTTTTGGAATTGCAGACCCACGAGTTAATTGGGATAATAAAACACAAGTTCATGATATTTATCTTAAACATTGGTTATACAATAGAGCTGATCCTTATCTACAGAACTTTCTGAAAAATACCACTATGTATAGCCAATGGGATGATCATGAGGTTCTGGACGACTTTGGAGCAGATTGGTCTTATTGGAATAGCGAAAACCAAAATAGAACAGGATATCAGAATCTTGTTCATGAAGGTAGAAATACATTCTTTAACTTTTCTCCAATTGATAGAAACATAACAGATCCTAATCAGATCTATAGATCCTTTCATTGGGGTAAAAACCTTGATCTTTTAATTTTAGATGCAAGATCTGATAGGAGTAGAAATGATGTTACTGATACGATAGACAATAATAAAACAATGTTAGGAGCTGAACAGCTTACATGGTTAAAAGGCGAATTATTACATTCTAATGCCACTTGGAAAGTTGTAAGTAGTGATGTTCCAATCTCTATTCCAACTGGTGTTAATTCTTCAAAATTTGGTCGTGATGGATGGGCTAACGGTTTAAGTCGTGACTTTTCATCAAAGACCGGTTTCGAAGTAGAGCTTGAAAAAATAATGAAATTTATAGATGATAACAATATCAAAAATGTAGTCTTTGTAACTACTGATGTTCATTTTCCTGTTATTTTAAAATATAATGCTGACATGAATGACGATGGAGATTTATCTAATGTTTATGAAATTATATCAGGTCCTCTTAGTGCCTTTACTTTGGGTATTCCATCTGCCCCTCTTTTAATGCCAGATCCTACATTTCAGCCTACAATCCTGTATGTAGAAGGCGGAATATTCAACTTTGCTTATTTACAAATTATTGAAGGAACTGACGATAAAAGTCATATGAAAGTTGATATAATTGGAGCTGATGGAATTGCACGTCCTAATTCACATTTAGATCTGATAGCACAATAACTTATTATACTGATGATAATTGTGAATAAAGTTATAATTTTTACTTTTTAATTAGTAAATAAACTAATAATATGGTGAAAACAATAACCTATAATTTTTTA
>DATFCH010000583.1:0-7453 GCA_035253345.1 Nitrososphaeraceae archaeon | reverse complement strand
GTAATAATAGCCATGTGTATAACTGGGTAGAACTATTTGTATCAATGTATAATAATATTATAGTTGCAAAGATTAATCCTATTCTAATAATAAAGGAGATGATGGTATTCTCTTAAGTTAACACAGCCATGTAGAATTTGTCAATAATTATTTATTTTTAAATTTTTAATCTGAATTAAAAGGGGTACATGAAACAACCGATTTTATAGGACATGTAAAACTCTATAATTAATGGTATATGTTTGATATGTTACTCAAATAAATATCATTGGAGAACCGAATCTTAAATTTTATAGATATTTTATGGTAAATAAGAGAAGTATTAGAAGGTTTGATAATTGTTTTCCTATCTTAAATATTGTTATTTTTATAAAGCTATGTTATAATCTAACTATTGAATTTATGAATAAATAAAGCTGAATGTTTTCATTAATTGTATATATAAAACAAACAATCCAAGTTCACCAAATATTTGTAAACCTATAATGTCTACTTTATCTTTTAAAAAAGTTTTATATTTTATAATTAATTTGAAATTTAATTACTCATATTCCTATAAATCATAATCACATGCTAAATTTAATTTTATTATTCTTCTTTTTTTAGTATTTATCTGCTAATTTTAGTTTATTTTATTTTATTTTATAAATCCTATCTAATGTATATAATAACTTTATAGGATAATTGCTTTTAATATTATTATGGGTTATGATATTGATGATGGAGAAAACCATGGGCTCTCGAATAAACAGCTAGCTTTGATATTTGGGATTAGTATAATAGGAATTTTTTTAGTTTTTGCTTTATTTATTACGCCCATTCAAAATTTATTTCCTAATACTCTTACCGAGCAGGTCACAATAATTAGTAAAAGCAATGGGGAATGCGTTGTTAACAGTCAAGATCATCCAAGAAGTATTCCAAACTGTACTTACAAAGTAGGTGACAAATTGAAGATTACCTTTAAGTATGGAACTGTTCCAATTGAAACATACGAGAAAATAAGTTAAAGTTCTTTCTATATTCTATTTGTTCTATTTTTATGCATTAATTATAAATAATAAATATTATCTAAATTATGTATTTTATAATGCTAAAACGATAATCAATAAATTAATTTTTCACATAAACATAACAAGGTCACAAACTACTCATATTCTTCAGATCAAATAAAATATGATTCTAAAAGGCAAATTTAAACGATAATATGATAAAAATAAATATTGAATTAGGTTTTAGTTAATTTAACATAGATTTCATAAATACTTTTAATCTAATATATAAATCCTTTTAATTATGGAGATGAGAATGATTTTAAATCCTATAAACTCATTTTTTAGTTTTATACTTAAATATAATTTATATATAAATATTTCATATATTAGATATATGTCTAATAGTTTAAAGAGCTCATAATATAGAAATTATAATACAAACAATTGCAAACGACTATATCATATACCTTGTATTGAATAAAAGAATTGGCTTTAATATGCTATGGATAAAAGAGATCTTAAATTAAGTATTTTTCTTAATGTGGGAGTAACATTCTCCATAACTTTACTCTTGGAATTTGAAAACAATAATAATTATCTATTAGCTCAAGAACAAGAAAAATCTATGAATTATATAATTAATATAAATCTTCATTTGGGTTCATATTTTGACAGCAATACAGAAAATTCTAAAAACTCAAAATTCTTAGATCTATCAAATGAGATCAGAACTATAAATAATCATAATGATGGCAAATCTGAACTAACAATTCATATTACCAAAGGATCTTTCCATCCTGCTACTCATAGATCATTTAATCCAGACGAAATTATAATAAACAAAGGAGAAACAATAACATGGATAAATGAAGAAAGAACACCTCATACTGTCACAAGCAAAGAGAAATCATTATTTGATTCATTATTAAAGCAAAATGAAGTGTTTTCATATCAATTCGATAAAGTAGGTACATTTGAATTTGGTTGTAGTTTACATCCTTGGATGCATGGGACAATAAACGTGATATAATAGGTTTATCCTATTTTTTTATAATTTCAAAACTTATTAGAATTTTTGTTAACTTTCAAAGGATTAATTTTAGGTTTTTGGCAATTTTTATTGTAATTATTGTTCAAATTTTAATTTGTATTAATTATAATATTAGAAATCGAGTAATGATAAAAAAAATAATCTAATTTCACTATTCATAATAAAATAGAGTAAGAAATATTAAATAATAAATGAAGAAAGTTTCTTCATTTATTTTGTTATAGTTGTTTTAGTGTCTTAAAGATAAATATGTTTACTTCTTTGGATCAATATTATACGTCGAAATACTGAAGATATTATATTTAATTAGTCAGTGAGCCATAGCCTGAAATAATGCTAAGGTCGGAACTCAGGCTAGACTCACCTATGTATTCCCAATCTTATCCTTTATAAGGATCAGAAGTACGTTTATAGAATTGTATTTAAATATTGTAGTACATCTCTCTTAATTCATCATTAATTTAAAATATTAGTCTGCCTAATTATTATTATTTGTTAGCCAAAATTACTAAGAATAATTTTTTTGATCTTTGTCTATACCTATCGTCTAATGACATTATATTTTCTTTAATATCGCTTCATTACTTCCCTTGAACCATTTGATTAAAAAATAAACCCAAAAATATTCCTGTACCTCTGTAAGGGCATAGCGGTTATAATCTCAGATTAGATATTCTATTATAATTAATATCCTGATCCTATTGTTGTAAATTTAACTACAATTTCCTTAACCAATACTAGAGGATTGCAAAAAAAAATTGATTAGTTGGCATTACTTTAATTTAATCAAGTATGTGAGATTATTCTTTTTCGAATACATTGAGATTTTTACAAAGGTCAATCCATTCTTCTGAGCTTACATCTTTGACCGTATCTTCTTTGCATATTGAATCTTCTAAATTGGCTATATCATCATAATATTTTAGCTCATCTTCTGCTTCCTGAATGTCGCAATCTTTGCCATCCCAATCGCCATTATAAGTCTCTATACAAATATCCTCAGCAAACTTATCTACTTTTTCTATAGCAGCATAGATGGTTGTTGTCATAGTCATTGCAATAGATAAAATTGCTATCATAATAATGGCTAGTTTTTGTTTAATAAACAATATGATATTATCCAGAATGTTATTTTTATCCTTTTTTAAAATAAATAAAATTCAAATAATATATAATGATAATCTGGTACTTTTGGTATAACGAAAAAAATTTAAGGACTGGTTAACCTAGTTTTCAAATGGACCTAAAGTAAATACAGAAAGAATAGTTTTAATCAAAAATAGAGATTCTTAGGATTTTCATATCGATGTTTTCAATGAACATCTGTCTAAATTGGTAATAAATGTATAATATTCTCATCTAGGTTATAAAAGTAAAAGAAGATTAGGAAAAATATATATCAAATTTTAATGGTAACAAAAATTATTAGTTAATGAATTTAAAAATTAGATAAAGGAAATTATCATTTATCAAAAAATTCATGCATTAGAAAATGAATATTCATAGTTAAAATTCAAATGAATTGATGATATTCTTTTTTAGACATTATGAAATATGTATCTAGTTTTATAAGATACGTTTGAAACAATCTTTGAAAGATAATTAGATTTGCCTGAAATATTATAAATTTTTAATTTATTCTTTTTCCGAATCTTTATTTAAATCTTATATTGATTCATCTCTTGATATAGATTAGACGTAAATACGATCTAAGTTGCAACTAATAACCTTATTGTTATAGTTCTGCTCCTGTTATTTTTTTAAAAATCTTTATTTGACATTTATATTGTTTAGTACATGACTCTATCATAATAATAACATAGTTCTCCAGATTGATTTTTAATTTTATACTTGTCTATTTGTTTCCATTTTATATAAAAAAGTTATATTTATTTTTTATTATTACCGATCTGCGTTTTTATAGAATAAAGATAACTTTGAATTATATCGTTATAAAATTTTTGTGTGAGTTCTATTGATTTGATAAATGTATCTAAATTTTTTGTTATTATATCGTCAATTAATTTAAATGACTTGTCTCTATTACCATTTATACTATTGTAGACATTTTCAATTTCGGTTGAGTAATCTGCAAATCTTTCATTGCAAGTTAAAAAACTATTATAATATGAATTAGAAATACCTTGTAACATTTTAGAAAATATTGAATTATAGGTATTTATCATATTTTTGTGAAATGTTATGTAATAGTAAGTAATTTCCTTAGCATCAGTAGTATCAACTTGTTGTTGTTGAATTAGTGAATTATTATCATCTTTAACTAATCGTATATTTCTTTGCTGATTTCTGCTAATGTCTGATAGATCATAAATTATAGGTTCTGGTAATTTTATTTTTGGTGATTCTCCTTCTTTTTGTACTTTCGTTTCTTTGTTTGGTATTGGATTTACTTTATCTTTATCTCTTTTCTTTTTATTTTTCTTATTGTTTTTTCGCGGTTTAAGGTTTGTTCCGTAGACATTACAAAATGTACACACATTATAATTAAAAAATTAGGAAACAACGTTAGTTTACTAAAAAGTAAAAGAAATTGATTTTATGGTCGTATATTTACAGATAGTTCTAATTGTTATCTGGATTATATTATATAACTAATAGATATAGTACTACTACAATAACTTGATAAAATATGGTTTTTGAATGATTCACATTCAGCACCTTTTAAAGTTATAGTTAATTAGTATATATCTAACAAGTTTAAATGATAATTTATTAATAGTGATTTATTCTGATGATAACAGAAAACTTCCAACACGGGACGACTATTATAAAAATGAGGAAAAGAAGATATGCCATGGTATAATGAAAACCAGATCTTGTTTTCAAACAAGAATTAAATGTCATATAATAAAAAGTCAAATTTTAGATCACAGTATTCCGGTATTCAAGTAATACACTTAGTGATGAAAGGATTTGATCGCATTGGTTTATGATCTTTCTGAAACTGTAGTTAAGAATAATAAATCAAAATAACATTTAATATATAAAACTCTATATTAGAGCAAATAATCTCTATGTTTAATATATAGTAGAATCTATCAAAATGTCAAATTTAAGAAAAAGGACGAAATAAATAATAAATATCATTACAAAATAATTACTATTATAATACTTCTAGAAGTTTTATTCTTTAAATTTTTTTAAAAATTTATTAATATAATATTTATAGATTACTTTATAATATGAAAATTTTATTCAAATCGAGCTTATTAATTATATTATTAGTATCATCCGTATTCCTGTTAAATTCTTTAACCGCAGTTAAAGGACAAGACCGTATTACTATCAAATGTTCATTTGATAAAGCCAAATTGACTAATATAGGAAATATCCATGAAGAAGATAGAGAAAAATTGAGAGAGAATTATAAACTACATGGGAATTCTGCATTAAATGTTTTAGCATCATTACCTAAAGAATTGACAGAAATAATCAAAACAAATTTAGAAACAGAAATTCTTATGGAAAAAGTAAAAACGAACCCAAATATAGAATATGAAAATTGTTCTCATCTTGATGCTGTAGAAATAGAGTTAATTACTACATTAAAGCAAGGTCAAGAAGAATGGAAAAGATATTGGAATAATCAAGAAGTAAATTTTAGTGATAATGAAATTAAAGAGATAAAGGAATATATCAAATTACATATTCAAAATGAATAATATGAATAAAATTTAATTATGATACTACAAAAATAATTAACATAAATATTGGATTAGTAAAAATATAATAAACTAAAATAATATCTAAACTCTACAAAATAGAATAATAATTTTATTTTATATTGACTATCCTTCCTATTGTTATCTTTTGATATTAAATTTGGACTCTGTAAGTTAAGGAAAATTGTTGAAATCAATTAAATAAAATTTTCTGAAATTGAGCACATAATATAATAAAAAAATAGAACATATTTATTACTACGTCCTTAACTTAACAGGGCCTCAGAGCGTCTGTTAATAATATTTCATAACAAGTTAGATTCATAACTAACTATGGACTATTTTTAGAATCTATGATTCAAGTTATAGGATATGCAGCTAAAGAAGCCAAAGCACCTCTAACACCCTTTTCGTTTGAAAGAAGGAGTCTTCTTGACCATGATGTAATGATTGATATTCTTTATTGTGGAATATGTCATACAGATATCCACCAAGTAAAAAATGAATGGGGAAAATCAACTTATCCTATGGTTCCTGGTCATGAAATAGTAGGAATTGTTTCACAAGTTGGTTCAAAGGTTACCCATTTGAAGGTTGGTGACAAGGTAGGGGTAGGTTGTTTTGTTGATTCTTGCCGGAATTGTCATGCTTGTCGTCAAGGGCTCGAACAATATTGCGCCAATATACTTACAACTTATAACAGCATAGAAAAAGATGGTAAAACTCCTACTCAAGGAGGCTATTCTAATAAAATAATAGTGGATGAAAACTACATTCTTAGAATGCCTGACAACCTTGTTTTAGAAAATGCAGCTCCACTTCTTTGTGCTGGTATAACACTCTATTCACCTCTTATACGTTATGGAGCAGGACCAGGAAAAAACGTTGCCATAATAGGACTTGGTGGTTTGGGGCATATAGGTGTAAAAATTGCCCATGCACTTGGTGCAGATGTAACCTTACTAAGTCATTCACTTAAAAAACAACAAGATGCCAAGAACATGGGAGCTAATAGTTTTTATGCAACATCAGATCCAAAAACTTTCGAAAAACTTGAAGGATATTTTGACATTATAATCAATACAGTTTCAACTAATCTTAACTTGACTCAATATCTAAATTTGCTCCGATTGGGTGGAACAATGGTTATAGTTGGAGCTCCAGAAAAAGATACTCAGCTCAGTGCACATTCTTTGATAAGTTCACGTCGCAACCTTACCGGTTCTTTAATTGGTGGGCTCCGGGAAACTCAAGAGATGCTCGATTTTTGCAGTAAACACAATATTGTCTGTGATGTTGAACTCATTCCTATTCAGAAGGTAAATGAAGCTTACGAGCGTATCCTAAATAGCGATGTAAGGTACCGTTTTGTAATTGATTTAAAATCTCTAAGTTAAATGTGACTAACTACTAAACATATTAAAAATAATTAGTAAAAATATTGATAGATTCATTTTATACAAATTTCAAACTTTTCTAATTATATTTTCCTATGACATGATCTAACTAATAGTTGTATCAATTGATTTTGAATACTATTGGAGTTCTACTAATTTTTCTGTAGCCAGTTTTAGGATCTAATGATTTGAATAATTTTCTATACATCCAAACTTTCTCTTGCTATACCACAACTTTGAGAACCTATTGCTTGATATTCTTCATCTCTTACTATAACTTCATTTCCTTGATTATCAATACCTGTTTCTGTAACTCTAAATTTATTA
>DATFCH010000582.1:0-2329 GCA_035253345.1 Nitrososphaeraceae archaeon | reverse complement strand
TTTCTTCTAATAATTGTTCTTTAGACTGTTTATTATTATTTATTTCATAATCTCCAAATATCCAGGTCTAAACATCAAACATTCCCACGCTCGTAGCACTTGAATATAATACGTCATTATCTTGTAATATTTTAAATATTTGGTGATAGTTCTTTTATCCATTACCATATGCTCAAAGAACAAGCTAAAAAGATTTTAAAAGAAAAGATAACCAAGTATAGTAAAACTATTCAAGTTAATCCCTCAAAGTTTGTTAAAAAAAATTTAAAAAATAGATTGGGGTAGTACTACTCAAATTATATCATAAAGCTGAATGTAAATTTATTACAAGCTCCAGAAGATGTTATTGATTATATCATCATACACGAATTATGTCATATCAAAATAAAAGGTCACTCACAAAAATTCTGGCGGTTTTTAAATAGATTCATAACCAAATATCAAGATAAGATAGAATGGTTATCAAGGAACGGAGAAAATCTTTTGAGTTAGTAATCATGTTCCTTAAAATCATAGTTAATGTGAGAAGAAAATTATTAAAAAATTAAACATAAAGTATCATGTATAGAATGATGAGTAAAAGATCAACATCTAATATTAAAATTATCAGATAATTTGTTCAAAAAAAAAAGTAGTATTTAATCGTCACCATCTTTTACTGATAGTCTATGTTTCTCACACTCACTATCATCACCTATACATACAATCTAGTAGAAAAAACCTTCATTCGCTGTCCAATCTTCATCTAAATTTACATTCTCTGTCTTCTCAATCTCTATAGAAATCTCGACATCCTTCCTTCGTATTCTGTTGCAAATGCTTCGCCTAATCGCAGATTCCTTGATATTCCCCT
This sequence comes from Nitrososphaeraceae archaeon, assembly GCA_035253345.1. Classification (GTDB taxonomy): domain Archaea; phylum Thermoproteota; class Nitrososphaeria; order Nitrososphaerales; family Nitrososphaeraceae; genus TH1177. The sequence continues at coordinate 1,476 of DATFCH010000582.1, read as the reverse complement.
ATCTCCGGGATACAATCTCTTTCCATTTAAATAACAAGGATCATTATCTGACTTTATATTACATTCACCATCATCACAGACTGCGTCTTCATATGCAGCTCTTTCCTCGTCATCTTGAATAGTGAACTTTGCATTTTTATCGCTCCAGTCTCCTCCTTTCTCTGCACATTGTTCTACTTGCTCATCGTATTCTTCTCTAGGCATTAAAGCATCTCCGAAATTCCATTGATCAGTAGCTGATTCAAAATCATTACATGCCATGTTTTTGTCACTCCATTGTCCACCGTAGTCTTTACAAACTCCTTTTATGTAGTCTGCAACATCAGCCTAAGCTGTTGTAGTAAACAACATTATACTTGCTAAGGCTACAAGCAACATAAATAACATTCTTCTATAAGTAAATTATAGAAATATTTAAAGATAGAACAAAAAATATTAGCTAAAAATCTTAGGAAAACTTCTTAAAAGAGATTTAGATTCCATTTAACAGTATCATATAATGTTCAATCATAGACATAAAATATTATTCTATAAAGTTTTCAATTTTGTTACCACTTATAATTAGAATCAATAATGCTTAATTATATCTAACATTTTTAGGTATAAAATACTGTAATTTGTTACATCTAATCTTTTAAAAAATTTTTTTAAAAGTATTTTTTAACAGTTTTATATGTAAGTCTCTGGTAATCCTATAATAATATTATGGATATTTGGAACTTTTACTGTAAATCATGTTTATAGAATTGATTGGATGAATCTTTGAAAAGGCGCCATCTTTTATAGTATCAGAACCATGCGATGAATAAGTTGATAATAATAATGAATTGGCAAGTTACTTTATACAATATAAAGATAGATGAATTTGCCACTCATTCCTTTATTATTTCTGGTGTTGGAGAAACATCAACAATATTTGATGTAGAATGTTATATTCATAAAGGAAAACCATTTATGATATGCATATAGTGAATGAAAAACTAATGAGATCTGTAAAAAGTTAATCTAGAATCTAGTATGGATAATAGAATAGTCATTATTACTATTTCCTAAAGATAGCAATAATTTTAATTTCAAATATACAAGCGAGAAGAGTTTTATTAAAACATGATATAAACACTTCAATAACAAATAATTAATTGTAAGCCAATGAGTAAAAGGACAATAGATTTAGAACTACCAGCAAAAGTTTGGGAAATCATAGAGACTCACTATAAACTAAATGACGAATCAGATTCAGAAATACTATCGAAAATCATTAAGAACCATTTAGCTTCCAGTGGGTATTATCCAGATGTTGATAGTCTGGAACAAGGAAATGGACTAAAAGACATTGTTGAAATCATCGACGATAAAGTAATGTCACTCATGGACATGCTGGAAAGAAAGAGAATTGTAACTCACAAAGAATGGATTCAACTTATGCAAGAGAGAATAAAAAAAAAATACTGAAACTTTCAACTAAATAAAAAATCA
>DATFCH010000581.1:0-2371 GCA_035253345.1 Nitrososphaeraceae archaeon | reverse complement strand
AATAAATCTCTAAAGAAACTGCGTTGAATATATGCGCAACTAATCTTTAACTACTAATCTCTCATCATCATCACTTTCAGTATCCATTGTTTCATCATATTCTAAATTTTCTAAATATTCGTTCATTGCAATTTCATGTATTAAATAATACTTATCACTTTCGTTTCGCATGTTTATATTATCTTCATTATTTGCTATTATTTTTTTTGATTTTTCTTGAAAAACTTCATTATAATTTTCTTTTTCTGAATCATTTAAACTGTTAATAAAATCATTAACAACATTTATTCTTGAATTTGTAATGTCTTGTTTAAATATAGTAAATGATTGATTGAATTCCTCTAATACTTTATAATATGAAATTAAAAATTTATCATCATTTTTGTATTGACTTGAAACTTCATCATAATTCATTTTTTTAGAGGCATCAAGTTTAAGTTTATTAACAGCTTCAGAGTTCAATGCGCTTTCAACGATTCTAATTTCATCATTCATGTCTTTTCTCAAATTATCTGGAAGTGTTAATTCCTTACTATTGCCACCAGAAAGATTCAGCGGCTTTAATAAGAAATTGGACGTACTTGGAACTGCAAAGTTTTGTTCATTTTCTGCTTCAGTTATACTTCTATTTGCTTCTTTTACTACTATATTGTAAATTTCATCATCATTAGTTTCTTTGATAGGTATTATTGCTTTATCCAAATCATTCGGTGAATATTGATCTGTATTATAATATTGTTGATCTATGTTAAAATCTACATTTTTGAATGGTTCCTTATTATGCATTTGATTTAATTGCTTATTTTTAGTTATTTGATCTGGAATATTTTCTTTATTAGATGCAAACTTATTTGGAATTTGGTGATTATATGTGATTTGATTTTGATTGTTTAATTGATTATTGAAAGGATTTATATTAATGATTTTCGAAAAATCGAATTGTTTGTTACTGTTATCAAATGTATCTGGATTTTGTAGATCTTGTAACCTTTTTCGAACATTTCTAAGTTGATGAATTGTTTCAACATCAGGATTATATTCTTCATTTCGACGCCTTTTATTGGCTGTACGATAATTTCTTTGATCATAGTAATGATCATTAATACCTTGCTTCGACCAATAATCACTTACTTTATAACAATGTTCATAAAACTTTAGAAAACTGTAAGATTTATTCATTTGTTCTAAATGTTTTTTCAAAATATTATGAGAAATGTTAGTATACTCTGCATACTTTATGACGACGTCACAAATGGAACTTCCGTGCTCATGATTAGCCTTGATTATCCCTCCTCCAAATTCGCTATCCTCATATAGAATTTTAAAACTTTTAGACATTTCTTCTAAACCTTTAAAATTTAATTTTTGAAGTAAATAATCACTTGTAGCCATAGGAGAAGCAACAAGTGCAATATAACCAAACATTTTAACAAATTGATAGAGTAAGTATGAAAGTTTTAAATCAGACTTTAAATCTTTCAATAATTTTTTTTTCGATTCAATGAGATTGTAATTGTGATCTGTATCAAGTAATCCATACTGGTTAACTAATTCTGAATGAATAGTATCAAGCATATTTTCCTTTTTTAATATAGATGAGCATTTTGATACAATGCTGTTTTGAGTATCTACATACAATGAAACTTTTGGAGCTTTTATTTGTTTTTTGCTGTTTACTTTCTTCATTAAACTTGCATAATGCTGATCCATTATTAATCCAGTCAAAAAACAACGTGTAACCTTCTGCCAGTCGGCTTCATATTGTGCTTTCCTGAAATAAATCAAATGCTTCAATAGTCTTTTCATTTGAAGTTCAGAATTTGTCTCTTGTATTAATTCAGGCTTTTCTGGAAATGAATAACCTTTCATATTATCTAACCAGTCTGTTCTAATTTTGATCGTTTTCTCTGTTAGCAAAATTCCATTTGCTAATAAATGAGCGATTGGAGGTAATCCTTCCAAATTAAACGGAAGTGCCTGCTTAATTTCTTCGTCAATGACATCTTTTGTTTTCAAAAGTTTTTTAGCATATTTTTCTTTATTGAAAACTACAATAGTCGTAGTATCTTTTCCCAATGATTTAATTTTATATTGTGCATATATTTTATTGGGTAATATGCCTTTGTTTTGAAAAGCGTATTGCACAAGACCATGAATTGCAGCTAAATCCTTAGGATTTTTTTTTCTATCATCTTTATTATCATAATTGTTCAGATACTCTTTAAGAGCATTATATAATTTATACAAATTACTATTCTCGTCATTTACAGCATCCTCAATTAAAAAAGAATTATTCGGAAATTTAACATTTTTTAATTCACTAAGTTCATCAACTTTTTCTTCAAATTCTTCAAAATAAAGATCGGACATA
>DATFCH010000580.1:0-4088 GCA_035253345.1 Nitrososphaeraceae archaeon | reverse complement strand
TATACCTTTTTAACATATACAATATATGGCACAAATTGTAAAAACAAAGTATGTCCATCCAGAAGTTCTGGTTGATACCCAATGGGTAGAAAATCATTTAGAAGACAAAAAAGTAAGAATTGTTGAAGTAGACTATGACTCAAAATCTAATTATGATTTAGGACACATACCATATTCAGCATTAATAGATTGGAAAAAAGATGTTAATGATCCTATAACTAGAGATATATTAAATATAAATGAGTATGAAAAATTACTCCAGAAAATAGGAATTGAAAACGATAGTACTGTAATACTTTATGGTGATTTTAATAATTGGTTTGCAGCATTTGCATTCTGGGTCTTTAAGTATTATGGATATAAAGATGTTAGACTTTTAGATGGTGGGAGAAAAAAATGGTTAGAAGAAGACAGACAAATTAGTAAAGATATTGTAAAGTACCCCAAAAGTAATTTTAAATTAACTAGTGAAATTAAACCTGATACAGAGATAAGAGCATTATTAGGAAATGTGAAAGATGCATTGGTTAGCAGGCGTAGTTTCCAATTATCATTGGTAGATGTAAGAAGTCGACCAGAATATAAGGGAGAAATTACAGCACCACCAGAGTATCCTACAGAAGGTGCACAAAGAGGAGGTCATATTCCAGGAGCAGTAAATATTCCCTGGTCTCAAGTAATAAGTGAGGATGGTACATTTAAGAGTTTAGAAGAAATCAGTAAAATATATGAGAAAAAAGGAGTAACAAAAGATAAGGATATTATTACTTATTGTAGAATAGGCGAGCGGTCTTCACATACTTGGTTTGTATTAAAATATTTACTAGGATATCCCAATGTTAAAAATTATGATGGTTCATGGACAGAATGGGGAAATCTTATAGGTAATCCAATCGAGAACGGAGACGTAGAATAATAAGAAGATTATTTTAAATTTAATTTTCTGTAGCTCAAAATATAGCATTATTCTAAAATTAATTTTTTTATAATATTTAGGATAAGAAATACTACCCTAGAATACTCTATTAAATAAGGAAATGAGATTGGACTCAATTATATGCAAAATTTGCATGATTGATGAAAATTTATCCGTAATTATTATTATTTAGGCGAATAATGAATATACCAAAATACCAATATAGGTATACTAATAATCAAATTTATTGTGCTCAATCAATTATCCGATAAACGTATAGATGATACGAAACCTAGAAATCAAGGGATCACCTATACAATAGATAAATTACAAGGATTTGATAAAGAAAACTTTACCATTATTTCTCCAATGATAGACATAGTAAAAATATATGGAGCATATCCAATGCTCATAACCGATGAACAATTAATTGATAGAATTAAATTTTATCATGAAAATAATGTTCTAGTCTCTGCTGGAAGTACTTTGACGGAATATGCAATTAGAGAGAATGTTTTTGAACAGTTTGTAAAGGAAGCATCATCTCTCGGCTTTGATATAATCGAAATAGGAGAAAACAATATTCAATTAGGTTTAGATCAAAAGAAAAAAATATCTACTTTAGTCAAATCCTGTGGACTAAAACATCATTGGAAAATTGGTAATAAAGATCCAAGTAGACAATTGACTACAGAAAAAACTGTTTCTAAGATTAATGAAGCTTTGAGTGTTCATCAAGATAAAATCATTTTAGAAGCAAATTTAGGATACAGTGTTGGTATATATGATGAAAAAGGTAATATTAAATGGAGTATACTAAGTGCTATTACATCGGCATTATCTCCTGATAATATTATATTTGAAGCTCCTTTGGAAGTGCAACAAGCAGCATTAATAGCGGAATTTGGCCAACGAGTAAATTTAGCCGAAATAAAATTAGATAATGTTGCATCAATTGAATCGCAAAGAAGAGGATTTTTATCAAAAGCAAGTTTTAGTATTTCATCTCTTAAAAAGAATCCAAATGGTGGTCCAGCAACAAAATTCATCTATTTTATACTTCAAAATAAAAGTCCCCTTGAACAAAGTGACCTAATGCATCTTACTGGTCTACCAAGACGAACGGTTCAGGCATCAATAGAAGATTTAAAAGAACAAGGTTTAATTTATGAAAAAAGCAACCTTGAAGATATTAGAAGAAAGGTATACCATCTGGCGAAAGAAGGATGGGTTTAATTTACATTTTATAACCGTAACAGATTTAGTAAATTCCAAATAGTCAAAATTTTCAATATTTATATAATTTATTTAACTCAATTATAGGATTCATCATTTTTAGTTTGATTGAGTAATATGTTATAGTTTTCTTTAAAGCGAAAATGTTAATCTGAGTTTTGGTTAATAATTCTAAAATTATTGATTTAACTTCTATTATTATGTGAATAATAAGAATAATAGCGATATATATCAGAATTTAAAAAAGTGATATTAAAATTTTAATGACGTCTTATTTTTTAATCTTATTTTTTCTCCCTTGCAATTAGGACACTTAATATAATCATCTATAACTAGAAGATGTTTTGATTCAGAATATGATACCTCCCATAAACATGACATACAACTAATAGAATAATTATAATAGGATAAGGATATCTTATTAAGATGTTCTTCTACGTATGTCATTTCTTCCATCCATTCATCTAGTTTGGTTTTATTATTAATCTGAACTGTCATTAATTCTAAATAATATTAATATAATATAAGCAATTTTAAATATGTTGTTTAAAACACATAGATGTAAATATTGCATAAAAATTAAACCCATAAAAATTATAAAAATATAATAATATAGTTGATTTCTTCTCTTAATAATAAGTTTATAATTATTTAGAACATTATATACAAATTAAGTTAGTAGGAAGTTATATGTATGCTTCCTATTAACTTAAGATGATTGGATTCATTGAATTCATGCCAGTATTTTTTATCTTTTAGAGGTAAATGGATTGCATATTTATATATAATAGTATCAGCAATATAATCGAATGCAAATATGCAAAAAAATAGACCAACATGTAATTTAGACATATTATATGCTGATGGAATTGATAATGAGATAATCAGAGCCTAATTTCTATTCATAACTATCAATGGAGTTTTACCGATAGCGGAGCCTACATTAACCAATCTAAAGATTAACAAATGCAATAGTCTTAAAGTTAAACTAAATATTACCTGAGAATGAATTCAAACTAAAACCTACTATCATTATTATTTACTTCCTTAGTTAATTTCCAATTTATCTTGTTATAGAGTTTTACATCTCAAATAAGAATTGTTTAAATGATACATTATTTTTATGGTCTAAAAATATTTCTGACCTATATTTTAGAATAAGTTTAAGAAATTTAATTTTTCGATTATTTTATAATAATAGATGAAATAGTTAGTTGTCTTATCTATACTGAGCAAATTTGGAAGAATTAATTCTTCCGTTTTTACAAACAGGACAAATTACAGATTTCTGTGTTATATCCAAATGTCCTGAAGTTTCACAATAAGAAACATTCCATAAACAAGAATTACATTTTAAAGAATACTTATGCATATTAATACTCTCATGGTGAAAAGTGTTTTTTTCTTTGTTTGTCAAACTAATTACATTTTCTAATCCACTTTGTCTATATACAGTAGCCATACCTTATTTTTTATAATTATGATATATAATTAAATCTAAATATGCTATTTCAACTTAGTATATGTATTCATTGCATATTAGTACATATATTATATCATACTTTTCAATATCAAGTATGTAGGTTAGTAAAAATTGTAAAAATTATCTTATATTTTTCATTAAAAATTTAATAGAGATTAAATATTGGTGAAATATTTTTGCAGTTGTTACTACACATACTCATTGAAGTTTATTTCTTCTTTTTAGAGTATTATTTTTTCGTATAGATATGAAGTAAGAACATAACTAGATTCTACATATAATTACAAAAAAATGCATATATCGTTGCAATAATATACCTTTTTAACATATACAATATATGGCACAAATTGTAAAAACAAAGTATGTCCATCCAGAAGTTCTGGTTGATACCCAATGGGTAGAAAATCATTTAGAAGACAAAAAAGTAAGAATTGTTGAAGTAGACTATGACTC
>DATFCH010000579.1:0-8862 GCA_035253345.1 Nitrososphaeraceae archaeon | reverse complement strand
AAAAATTATTTTTTTAGATAGTATTTTAAACTTATATTCCATCATTGATAAATTTTTAATTTTATATTAAGAATAATATTTTGGATAACCTAAGTTTTCGTAATACATTTTTAAATTTCACAATTGTGTCATAATTAGTTCAAACATCTTATAACCCAGATGAAGTAAAAAAAGATAAATAAGCTAATATTATTATTTATAATATCTCCTATCATAATTCGACTTATTTAACTAACTATCATCAAAAATCCAAAAAGGATTTTGAGACAAGTAAAAATTTAACAAAAATACTAATTGAATGTAATGGGTTTATAGGAATGTAATAAAATTAATTAAAAAATGAAAATAATGATATGAATGAATGTATTTTATTTAACTAATAATTTTAATATAACTCTATTAGTAATTAAGATAGGTTAACACAGTAACAGGAAAAACCTCTAATAAAATTTGATTTGTTATTCTATATAGTATTTTATTCACAAGTTATATAAATAAATTCTATCATGTTGTTTACATGAAATGTAATCGTATCGTCATCTATTTAATAATTCCACTCGCTCTCATTTCTACCTTGTCACTGTTCGACAATGTACATGCACAAACTAACTCAACAACTGCCAATAACCAAACAATGTCTCAACAACCACAACAAAATCAAAACGCAAATCTCACTGCACAGGCATTAATGAAAACAGATATAGCTGAAATAAAAGATATTTTGATGAATGCAAAGTTAGCAGTAGTTGATGGCAATCTTAAACAAGCATTAGAAGATGTAATAAATGTAGAAAGACAATTGTTACTACTAGAGCCGTCTCCTCCTACTAAATTTCTAAATAATGTACATAAAGCTATTGGGGCTATATCTCAATCAGATATTGAAAAATCATTAAATACTCTTACAAATATTCAAGTTACATTATTGAAGGCAGAAAATCTGATATTAAAAAATGTAGCAGCAAATCCTGAATTGATGCAACAGTTTGAACCTGTGAAACAATTTGATACCTTGAAAACAAATACAATAAAAAATACAGCAACAAATTCTCAGATGCAACAATTTGATAAAGAGAAACAATTTGATACAGAGAAACAATTTGATACAGAGAAACAATTTGATACAGAGAAACAATTTGATACAGAGAAACAATTTGATATTAAGAAAGAATTCGATAATCTAGGATTAAACCCAAATCTAGTTGATTTTAAGGGTATAGAAGATAGATAAATTATTTTACTTTTTTTATTTGATTATTAAAGTATAGTTTTTAGTATTTAAAATTCCTCTTATACAGATATTTTTGCTTGTGCAAAGGAAAAAAAATCAATCTTTATGCTTTATTTGAAGTAAGACAATATAGATAATTTTTTTTTCATAAATTTATTCATTCTTGATATCAAAGTATATAAAACTAATAAAAAAAGTGTCATTCTAAATATTATTTTAGAGAAGAATTGATCAAAATAATAGATCGCCAAAGAAACCTCCTCTTATTCTCCCTCTTTTGTTATAGTCGCCAGCATCATAATTAGTCTGGACCCATTAAAAATGAGAATATCTTGTAATGGAGACTTTTACCACTAATAGTGTTAATAGACGAGGTCAGACAGATGTAAGTTGGTAGTAAAGAAAATACAATAATAGTAGAAGATGGACACCAGAAGACAAGACAAGGATTGTAATGGAATCTCTAACTACCAACATTACAGTAGCAGAGTTATGTAGAAAGTATAATCTCAATCCAGATGTGTTATACAACTGGAAACAGAAATTCATAGATGGGTGGTAGAATGGCATTGTCAGGTTCAAGTAAAGACAATATGACAAATAAGAAGAATAAGGAAATAGAGATTGAGCGACTAAAGAAGATCATTGGTGAGCAGACAATTGCAATAGATGCTTTTAAAAAATCGTTAGAAACAGGAGGGAGGAAAGGTTAGCAGTGTTAAGAACACTATTAAACAACTGAATGAGTATTAGAAAGACACTGGGATATTCTGGTTGTAGTAAAAATATGTATTACAATAACAAAGATCATTTTACTGCAGCAACTGCTGCAGCAACTGCTGCAGCAACTGCAGTAACACCATTATCAACAACAACAATGATAGAAAAAGAGAGTCAGGAAATTTCTCTACAAAGACCAACGTATGGTACAAGACGAATGGCTGCAATGTTGACAAGAATCCTCGGAAAACCAGTCAACCGAAAGGGTACAGAGAATATTTAGAAAGATTGGTTACATTACACCATCTAAAAGTAAGAAGGAAATCTTGCGTTCAAAAATATCAAATGTAAAAGCAACAGATAGACCATACCAAGTATGGGAGGCAGATCTTACCTACATACATTGTGGTATTGATGGATGGGGCTCTCTAATGTGTGTGACATATGTACAAGAGAATGGGTTGGCTATTGCTTTGATCTGTCAGCACTCATGGAAAATACTCTTATTTGTGTTGAAAATGCTCTTGAAACACACAAGGATTAGTACCTGAAAAAATTGTTATCAGAACAGATTCTCCTGGTATAAGAGATAGAGAACTTTTAAAATTAGTGGTTTGTCTAATGGCTCTTTGTCCTATCATTTAAGACTTTTAATAGATTTTAAAAGAATTAAAGTATATAGATTTAAGGATAGAGTAAGCAGATTCTTTTCCCATGATGTTTCAATTCGGAATAGAATTTAATAGGACTATTATTTCAAATACTTGTAGAAAAGTAGTTCACTACATTTTAAAGTATGAACCCTGCAGATTTATAGATATTGTGAACTATACACATAAAGTCCTTTCTACTATTTCATGGCATCTTTCATGGTTAATTGATCTTTTTGTTGTAGTATTTGTGACTCATTTTCAACCGAATGGAAGAGTCATCAAATATATAGAACGTAGTTATAATCTTTATTTCTTAATTATCAATGTTATCCAATAAAACTTATTTTAGTAATTAATTTCAATTCTAGAGATATAATGATATCTTTGTATAATAAGTATTAATTTTGTAATCCTGGATCTTTTAAAGAGGATTAAATGGAAAGTACAAACAAATTAACTCCTAACTGTCATTTATTTAGGATATGTGGATAAAAAAATTAAAAGCAGTTAATTTAAAAAGTAGTTGATTTCAAATTGGTGTTAGAAGAATGAGCAAATCAATTAACAACTATCCCATGAAAACTGAAGCCAAGTATAGCTCAAACAAATAAGTATAATACAAAGCAGATAAAAGAATGTTGAATTTTCAATTCGAAATTTATACTATAAAAATTATATAGATTTGTTTTTTTATCGATTAGCAATGCAATATGCTATGGGTAAAAAGAATTCTATTAATAGGATTTTAAAATTGGCAGTTAGTAATTTTAGTGATTCTTTATTGGTATGTTATTTTTTATTGTCGTAGATGACGCTTTGACAGGTGCAAATTTCAGTTCTACAGCCTAGTATTGTGATAAAAATGGGTTTTTAGCGTCATCTGCTTTTGGTGAAAAGTTAGAACATAAATATCAAACAAGAAAAGAATTAGAATTTTTATGTTTCGTTTAGTTTGAAATGGTCTAGAATCTTTCCATTATTAGCGTGAAAGGTTCCAACTAGTGTTTTACCATTGTTCTCTATTTCGACATTTAAAAATCCAAATTTACTATCCTGAATAACATAAAAATTTGGTCTTTCTTTAACCGGGTCTAGTTCATCTCCTGCAGTTCCCACAGTTAGAAAGACGATTCCATCTGTAGGTGGATATTCAGATTGTGAATGATTTGTGATTATTGGTTGTGGTTCTGCTTTTTTATTAGTGGCTTGTTCATACTTTTCATTATATAAAATTGGATAAGTTCTTTCATAATATTGGTTATGGCTTGAGATTACAAGGTCAACATCATATTTTTGAAAGAGTTGTTGATATGAATCTCTCAAATCTTCTGCTTCTTTTTTGTCTTGTTTAGTTGAATAAAGGGGTTTATGTTGATGAACTACTATCCAATCAATAGCTAGATTTTTTGATGTTTTTTCTAAATCATTTTTAATAAATTCATATTGTTTGCTTCCTTTTTCATAAGGATGTTCTGTAGACATACTTATAAAGTGAATATTTTTCAAATCGTGTGAATAATACGGACTCTTTAAATGATGGTAATCAACAATCTGTTTGTATATATTTTTGAATTCGGCGTCATGATTTCCTATTGCAATTTTCATTTTATCATGAATAGGCTTAGACATATCAATCCAACACTGTGCAGATGGTGATTCCTTTACTTGATCTCCTGTTGTAATTACCAGTTCAGGATGTGCTTCAAGAATATTATTTATTGTTTTTTTGGTTTCTTCATTACAATACCAATCTCCTGTTGCAATAAAGTTATAGTCTAATTTTGCAAGTGTGGCATTTTGTTGTTGATGTTGCTCTTGGGTATTTTTATCCATTTCACCAAAAATTAGAGAACTATCTAGTAAAATAACTGTAAAAGATACAGCTATCAAAGTAATAAATACGCATGTCAAACAGGGGAAATTCCGCTTTTTCTGGATCATTTTAATCTCTCACTTTTTGATGTTGACGTAAATATAGACGCGATAGAAGGTCAAATTCACACAGGATAACTGTCTCTATGTTATAACAGTTAAAATATAAATTCATAATTTTACCAAATAGCTTTTGAATTATTAGTTATTAAAAATTATAATCCCTTATCAGGTAAATTTGTTATATAACTTTTTTAAAAATCTATTAAAATAATGTCTGGTATACCGTGATAATGTCACTTAATCATCATTATCTACTTCTTCCATTGCTTCTTTTCCTTCTTCTGTAGCTTCTTCTAAGTCTTTAATCTCTATAATATAATAACCTTTTTCATAATTATTATTTTCGTTGATGTTGGATGTTTGTAACATAAGAGATCTTGCTAAGAAAATGGATACCATACTTAGTACTACTACAATTATTAAGTAGTTTTATTCCCGAGAATTAATAATAAAATCTAATTAGGATATTTTTATTTTGTGTACTACATAAAAAGATTATTTCTCTTATTTTTCTATAGTTTCTTTATTAGGATTATCTCTTGATCCAATTGTGAATTTGACTTCATATTTGTTTAGGGGATGTATTAGTTTCAAAAAGTCAAAGAATTTCCTATATAATTTTGAAATTATAGACTATGTTTTCTGTATATATCAGTTTTATATGAATTCAAGACCTGCATACTAGCTCTTTAAATATCAAATTTGTATAAATGGTACTTTTTATTGCCTTACAATGGCGTAAAAGGCAAAGGCTCAGTGACTATAATAGACGATCCAAATAGAACGGTTTTAGAAAATAAGTTTGAAATACCTCAGTTCACTATAGCACCCAATAGCAAAAATGATAACTGAGCATTCAAAGAATGGAGATAGTATAGTTATAGAATCAATTCGAATTCTTTTCAACATAGGATTATAATAAATGAAAGCCATGACTCGATCGTAAGTTTGCAATATTACTTTTTCTTCACTCTTGTCATATTTTACTTTCTGTAAAATCTGTGATCATATTCTCGTTTTCTATTCCCATAAAAGAAATAAGATTGTAATTTGTAACTTATTATTGAGTTTGAACAAATTGTATATGAAATTGTATATGATGAAAAGTTACTATATATCCTGATCTGTACAATATTGTTGTATATAGTTTTATTCTAAGAGCCACATATAGTCTGGTTCATTTAAACCGGATGTACTCTTGGATAGACCGATACTATTATTTAGTAAAGATAATGATTCACTATGAGTATTATTGAAAAACATTATTCCATAAAAAATCCATTGATTATCAATCATTCTTCCTAGATCAGAAGATATCCATTCAATATTTTGTCCATCGAGAGTTGCAATTGTTCCATTTCCTCTTCCAAGAGCTAATCTATCAGATAAGTAAGTGTTCAAAAATGTCTGACTATTTGTTACATTCCCTACATTCTTTAGGAATCCGTTCTCAAAATAATGTGCTTCTGTAATTCGAGAAGGAGTTAATGATATATTTTTGGAACCTAAAAACTCACTTGTATTAGCATTATAAACTGCATTGGTTAGGTTTAAAGATAACATATTTTCATCTTTTATCTTTAAGTGAGTCAATTGTGCTAGTATATCTGTAACAGAAAGAGACAGAACTAGATCTACTATTATAACTGATATAATCATCACGGAAATATCTAACGAGAAATTGTATATTTTTTTCAACATGTTTAGTCAATAAAAATCTATTAAATAAAGATTTTGTATTTATTAGCGATAATCTGTAATTAACAAAATTTACAGAATAAAAAAAGCTATTTGGAAAACTCAAGTATTTCTTTTACGAGAAAATTCTGTCTTTCTTTAGGGATTAAATGTCCTATATTTGGCAACATTATTCCTGAGACATTGTTTGCGACCATTTAAAATGAAGTCGTATTCAAACTACCTACACCTGCTTCTCCACCGATTGTCAATATTGGCATGTCTAGTTTTTGTTTAGCATATTCTTTGTTGTTTTGCTCTTCTTCAAATATTGCTCTATAACATTCAAAGCTAGCATGTAATGCACTTGGATTTGAATATTGTTTTATGTATTCTTCCTTATCTTTTGATGTTATTGCAGATTGGTCATAAGAGTAATTATCATAAAACCAATTAAGGTAAATATCTTCGTTTCCGTCAATCAATTTCTCAGGTAAATCCCTTACTGCATGAAATGAAAGATGCCAAAATCCATTTGGTGTAAAGTTTGCTGCTTGTTCAACTCCAAAATCTGGTAATGGAACATCTATTATAATCATTTTCAGTACATCATGAGTGTTTACAACTGCATAAGAATACCCATCTGGTCCTTCCCAGTCATGAGCTACAAGATATATTTTACTATATCCCAATTTTTTTACTAATTGCTAGACATCTTCTACAATGGTTTTCTTGTCATATCCTGTTTGTGGTTTTTCTGGATCGCCTAGACCTCTTATATCTGGAGATATTACTAAATAGTTGTTAGATATTAATCCCGGAATAATATCTCCCCATTAGTACCACGTCTAAGGCAATTCATGCAATAAAATAATTGAATCTCCTTTTTCACCAATTACATAATACATAATGATTCAATTAATTAGGGTTTTATGATGCACACATTCTATTGTATCTGATGATATTGTCTTATTCCTACCATTGTCCATTTTATCTTGTTCTTTTGCATACAAAAAAAAGAGGAATAATTGGTATTTGGGATAGTGGACAAAAGCGATAGTATTATCAAAGTTAGACATAGTAAAAATGTAAAAGCAGACAAGAAAATCTTTAATCTTTTTTTATCATTCTTGTCATCATTGAAAATGTTTTCTGTTCTCATTTTTACTTAATTCGAAGTTCCTTTCATACTTGTTCATTTCCAAATTTGAGATTATATCAAAATATTTATTTACTATATTCATCATGACGACGAACCCATGCCATAGGAAAATCATGACTATCCTCATCACGTCCCTTTGGAACTAGATCGAGATAATTGTATGTATTATTCAATATATCTATTCCACGTGCATAAGCAGAATATGTGTGAAATATTTTTCCTGACGGATTTTTATAAAAAACGCTTACTCCAGGCAGTTCCGAAGCAGATAGGTCTTGAATCGTAAAGTTGTAGAAGCCTTCTTTCTTTTCTAGCTCTTCTTCTGTAAATGACACATAATAATCACGGTTAAAATCTGTATCAAAAGAAGAAACCCATTTAAAATCCCAACCTAATCGCTTCTTGTATGCATTTATCTTGTTGTAAGGTGCTTTAGAAATTGCTATCATGGTCACATCTCTTTGGTTCAGATGTACAACTATTCCATTAAAATTGTCTGCCCAAAAAGAACAAGATGGACATCCTGCATCCCAGTTTGGACCATACATAAAATGATATACAATTAGCTGACTTTTTCTATCAAAAAGTTCTGATAAAGTTTCTTTTCCATTTGGTCCGTCAAATACGTATTCTTTATCAACTGCAACCCAAGGAAGATCTCGTCGTTGTTTACTAAGTTGGTCACGCAATTCGGTATATTCTTTTTCTTTTTTTAGTAAAACTTTACGAGCTTTTATCCATTCATTTTTTGAAACAATTTGATGATTATCCAAGTGTATCATTTATCTACTTTCTCCTTTTGTTACATAATTCTGAAGACGGATAATAAACCAAGACCACCCCTCATTATGACTATTGTATTCATTTTTATCTTTATCTGTAAACCCAGTATGAGTTAAAATTAACTTAGTTTTATTTTCATCTAACTGTTCTAAATGCCAAGATACTATAGTTTCTGGAAAATCAGAAATATCTTGATGTCTCCATGTGTAAGAAAGTTCTTTATTTGGAACAATTTTCGTTATTTTACCGATCACATGATGATCTTTATCTAATTTATGTATGTGTTTATCTGATTTGTCTGATTTGTCTTGTAAGAAAGTAAATTGTACATTTCCGCCTTCTTTTGGCTCCAATATGGTCACGTCTGGAAACCATAGTGTTAATTGATCGGCATCAGTAATAGCTTTAAATACCTTCTGAATAGATGCATCTATGATAAATTCTTGTCTTATAGTGAGATCATTCATTTTTTTTGTTCATTCTCCAGTAATTCTTTCAAACTTTTCAAATTATACCCCCACATACTAGCAAAAAATTGCATCATTTCATATGTCTTTTCGGGGTTAAGTGAATAAATTCTATTTTTACCAATCTTTTTTTCTCTGATCAAATCAGAACTTTTGAGAATTCGTAAATGAGAAGATATAGCAGGTTGAGAGAATTTAAAATGTTGTGCTATTTCAGTAGGAGTCATTTCTTTT
>DATFCH010000578.1:0-3594 GCA_035253345.1 Nitrososphaeraceae archaeon | reverse complement strand
CTTAATGAAAACATGATCAAAATTACTTTTATATCTCAACATATCGTTTAATTGACACCAACGAGAAGTCAAAAATTCTTTTTAAATATACAGCTTGATAACATAATGAAGTTAAATCATATTTTGATAAGGGGTGTACAGATTTTCCTTACCAATTCGATTAACTGATCAATTGATATTGATTTATTAAAAAAAAGAGAGTTCAATTATAAATTAATCATCTAGATATCTGAAATACCGTTTTAATAACTACTCTAGTGATATTTTTTTATGTTTTATTTTTTAATTTATTTAAATACTGTCTTCACAATTATATCAAAAAAAACCAGTTGATTTCTATATTCATATAATCTTGAAAGGAAATATTATAGAATCACAATGATTTTTATTGATCCTTGTGAAAATAATTCATTCATCTGAATAAAATTACTTCCTCTGATTTCCTCTCTTATAATGATAATAATAAGCGATATACCATATAAATAGGCTATATAGCTGACTTATCTGACTATTTAGACAGGTATTTAGACTCATTTAACATTTTATCTTCAGATTTAAATAATAACAATCCATTTATTCCTTTATTATATTTTTAATAGTGAGATAATTTTTTACATATTGTTGATGATTACCTTGTAAAATAATCAATCCGTTTTTATAAGTTCCTCCCGTACCGAGATTTTTCTTTAATTCCCTCAACATAATCCTTATCATACCAATATCCTTTAAACCTTGAATAATAGTAATTGGTTTGTTGAATTTTTTTACATCTTGATAAACTAGGATATCTTGTACATCTTTATCTAATTCTTTTAATGCATTATCAATACTATTTAGATTTTCATTATCATTTTCAATCAACAAATAAATATTACCTAGAATAATATATAAGGACTAATTTTGACCTTTTAAGTCATGAACTTTTGAATAATAACACAATAGGTATTCATAATCTTGGACAATTTTGTTCTCAGACAAATAAATAATTTAAATTTAAATAATTATTAACATAATAGAAAAAGAATAAAGTTCAACAAATAATAGCAGCAGAAGATTAATGAACGCTATGCAATTGGATTTTACTGATTATATTGGATATGCTTGCAATATATTTAAAAATATTATATTTAGCTAGTAATCAAGACTAGTCTGGAATTAAGATAAGGTCAGTAAATCCCAGACTAGATACACCACTTTGTATTTCCCAAAATGATCATTCCGAAGGATCACAGTTATATTTACAAAATTTTATTTAATTATTGTCGAGATTTTTAGCAGATCAAGTTTAAGTATCCTTCTGCTCGATCTTATATTCACAATTCAAGTCATCTTTTGCAACTTTCTTGATTCTTTTATCTATTATCTGTCTATCAAATGTAATTAGATTTTATCTGATAATAAATTATTAGATAAAAATCAAGAAATGTATAAAATTGTTATTGAAACAAATTCAGAAGACGACAATTTAATTAAGAACTTTATTAACCTGATAGCATGGAAGTTAATGGATCAAAAGAGATATCGGATGAATTTAACAACATACAACGTGAAACTACTCCTAATGTTCTTCTAGAGTGGGCTGAAAAAATTGAACAAAATGCAAAATGGATATGTAACGATCCAGATTGTAAACGTATTAAATTTAAATATACTGAAGAATCTGGTTTTGTATTCGAAATATCAGATAAGGAAGCAGCAGATTGTGTTATCCAAGCAATTCAAGAGTATGAAAATTCACAATCAATTATAATTAGGGAACAATCTAGAGTTTTAATCAAAGATTTGGAAAAAACTAAAAAAGATTTAAAGTAAAATATTTTAAGGATTTATAGAAAATATTGCTTTCTCTTTATCTTAATAAATATGAATCCATATGTATCAGATGCAAAGTTGTGAAATTCTTTATCATAATACATGGTATCCAGAATAAATGAATTAACAAAAATATCCTGATCATGAGATACTTCTTGCAGGGTTCAGTTTAATTCTTCTCTTTTTTTGGTATTTTCTTAACATGTATTATACTGCATTGATACTATCTTCTTTTGTTGAGTATGTTTTTGGATCATTGATAAATTCGTCTCTATCCCACTCCTAGACCATTTTTATTAGAACAATACTAGCGCAATAAATTATTTTTTCAGTTCTGGATTTTCTAATACCATGATTAGAAATAATGTTATTTTAAATAATAACATGAATAAAGTATCATCAATCAGCTTTTATAATAAAATTTATATTATTTCCTTTTAGAATTATTTTCTTCTTATGAAATATCTTTACTAGAAAACCTTAAAATAAAAAAAATAAAAAATTATGGTTGATTTTCCAAGGTCACAGAGACAGTAAATCTTCTTCCATATCTGTTTACAGATAACAAAGTATTATCGTTAGCTTTCTTCTTTTTGATCTGTGTTGAAAGCTCTATTATTTCTTCTATTCTCTTTTTATCTATTTCTTCGATAATATCACCAGGTCTGATTCCTGCATCTGCAGCGGGACTATATTCTTCAACTTTTACAACTAATGCTCCTTCATTTGTTGGTAACCTGTAATATCTCGCTACTCGGTTTGTAATATTAATTGTATATACACCCAACCATGGTCGGCTAACTTTCCCATTTTGTATTAAATCTTGAAGTATTGTTTTTGCTGTATTGATAGGAACGGCAAATCCTATCCCATGGGCATAAGGAATTTTTGCGGTATTGATAGCAATTACTTGACCATTAGTATTCACTAAAGGTCCACCAGAATTTCCTGGATTAATTGCTGCATCTGTTTGAACTAACTCCAATATACCTTCCTCAAACTCAATATTTCTATTTAATGAACTAATAATTCCAGTCGATACAGATGGTCCTCCGGTCAAACCAAAGGGATTTCCAACGGCAATAACTATTTGACCCACCTTAAGAGTATCAGAATCTCCTAATTCCGCAAAAGGAATTGAATCGTTTGAAACAGTATCAATATTTTCGAGTTTTAAAACTGCAAGATCAGTAAGTTTATCTGTTCCAATCACTTTAGCATTAAAAGATTTACCATCATGAAGGGTAACTTTTAATCTTCTAACATGATCGACAACATGGTAATTTGTTAGAATGTGGCCATTATTATCTATGATAATACCTGATCCTACACCCTCAACAGGAAATACACGGAATAGCTGATCTGTTACCATTCTGACACTTGCAATATTAACTACATTCCTGCTGATTTTTTCAATAGCATTGACTAGAGTCTCTTCGTTTACTGGGATCAATTATATTTCGAACCTCCTCGTTCTAAAGGCGATTTTGGTTTTGATGGTATTATAGGTGGTTTCTTTATAGTCGGTTGATTGATATTTTTTTTAATCATTTTTTATATAATATAGCACATAGAAGATTAAATTGATTCATTTTAGATATAATGGTCATGCCAGACTAAAAAATTATTATAGATAAGTGGTCGAGAATGATCTATTAGTTCTTTTATTATAAATCTAGATATGAACCTATTCTTTCCATTTTTATAAATTCTCTGTATTTTTAAAATCATCATTTTCTGTTCTTTGTAAGCTTAAAAAATAAAATTACTATTAAATGAGGT
>DATFCH010000577.1:0-2862 GCA_035253345.1 Nitrososphaeraceae archaeon | reverse complement strand
TAATAATATATCATTAATAACATCTATAAAGATATATTATGTTGTTTTGTAATAGTAATATACCAGAATGATAAACCAAGAACTTATTGCGGTTGTTACTGGAAGTTCGACAGGTATAGGGTTAGAAACATCATTACATCTTGCAAGGAATGGATTTTATGCTTATGCAACAATGAGAGATTCAAATAAAAAATATTTGATAGAACAAATATCAAATAAAGAGAAACTACCTTTAAAAACTTTATCGATGGATGTCGATGAAGATGCATCGATTAGTAATGCGATAAACACTATAATTGACGAAAAAAAGAAAGTTGATGTATTGGTAAATAATGCAGGATATGGATTATTTGGTGCATTAGAAGATATGACAATGGAAGAAATAAAAAAACAATTTGAAACAAATCTTTTTGGTGCAATAAGAACAATCAAAGGAGTATTGCCGATAATGAGAAAACAAAACAATGGAATAATTGTTAATGTAACATCTCTGGCAGGAATAGTCGGAATACCTGCAGAATCAATATATGCTAGCACAAAATTTGCCTTGGAAGGTTTAAGCGAGTCTATATCCTATGAAATTCAACCATATGGTATTAAGGTAATCCTTGTTGAACCGGGAGTTATAAATACTAATTTTGTTCGAAATATTAAATTTCCAAATAAGAATGATAATACATTTCAAGATTTACTGATGAAAGAGGATGGAGAGAATCGAACAACAACAGTTAATTACACTAATAATAATAAAAAAAAAAGAACTTTTCTTGTTATTCTACTACGGTTGATGCATTTCTATCCCATTACTATCCAGCTATGAAGAGTGGCCTTCATCCAAAAGAAGTTGCCATTGTGATACTTGATGCAATTAACTTCGCTTTAAAATCATCAGACTCTTTATTTAGATATACGATAGGCGAAATCGCTCAAAATTTTGCTCAAGCCAAAAAAAATATGTCTGACTCAGAATTTCATAAATTTATATCTGAACAATTACTAAGCTAAAAACAAAATATTCAAAATAAATTCTTTATTAGTGCATTAATTCTATATAAAAATAATTTTTAAAGGTATCTCAATAATGGAATAAAAAATATATTTTCACTTTTTAATATAGGAAAATAATATAAGGTTATATATAACAATGCAAATATTTTTAATATGTGACAAATATAATAACTTAATAATCAATTTGAAATTTTTTATTAATTTCTCTTTCAACATTTGAATGATCTAACGTAGAAAAAAAGTTAAATTTTAATTTCTAATTAATTTAACATCCAAATCAAATTTAGTCCTCTATTAAACCAATTTTTAATCCTCCAAGTTAAAATATTAATAGAACTGGGTTTATAGGCATATTCTTTTTTACTATGATTGATAATATAAAGAAGATAATTAATACATTCTTGCTCTAACCTACATTGAAGTATTTTGTTCATATCATTTGTATTTTTCTTCTTAGTTAAGATGATTTCATTTCGAATCTGAAGGTTATCAGAAATTCTATTTGTTATATTCTCTTCATTAACCTGAGGTGTATTTATTAACATATCATCAATAATTTCTATTAGTTTTTCCTGAAAATTGTTGTAAAGTGGATTACAACTACTTTGATTAATTCTATTTTGCTGCTCTATTTTAATGGATAAGAGTATATTCTCAATTTTGTTATTATTTACATCATAAGCGGAATAATTGCCTTCTAGCATTACAATCCCACTATATTGTTATTTATTAATTAAAGAGACTATGATAGAGAGGGGGAGTATGTATAATTTAATATTATTATTGTCATACAAAGAATAGGATTCTTAATGACAATCTAGACTACGAGATTGAATCCTCCTATTCTCCAAAGTTATCTAACAGCGTAAAAAATTATAACAATATCTATTTTTCATGATTTCTTTTGAATCAACTTATTTATTTTTTTCAGATATCAAATTTTATCCTAATATATCAAACATCTAGGCTATTTTAACTTGAAAATATTTTTATTGTGATATTTATAAATTATTTCTAAATAATGGATAGTGTATTTTAATAGAATTGATTTTGCAATTAGCTAATAAAATTATAACTAACAAATACAACTGAATTTATTCATTATTTCCAGTCCCAAATATTTCTGCTATAATATCCATCATCATTTACTATCTCAATTATATAAAGACCGACTTTGTTGTCGAGAAAAGATAGTATTCCTGAAGGAGAATTGAAAAAGATAATTCCATAATAAATTTGACTATCATTTGACTCAATTCTTCCACTATCATAAGCTTGCCAGGTAGCGATTTCATTAGTGTCCTCTGTTGTTATGATGCCCTTTCCTTCTCCTCTTATGATATTATTAGGGATGTACGTATTAACATAAGTCCCTTGGAGTGTTACTTGTATAGTGTCATTTATTTTACCTTTTTCAATAAATGACAATTCCTTTACAAGTGGACCAGTTTTAACTAATGTCTTTATATTTGTAATATTTCCATTATCAGAGAAATATATGAGACCCCCTATATGTATCATATTCTTGTTATGAGAGTTTTCAGGTTGTGAATGAATTTTTGCAGAATATCCTTGAAAAGTCATGACGATTAACAAAAATGAAATGATAAACATAAATGGTGTCTTAAACAATGAAATTTCTCTTGCATATTTAGTAATTAAATTTATCTATCTAAAAAAAAAAATATCAATTTTGCTACTGTATACATATTCTCTTGATCACACAAATTATCAATTTAGGTTTCATAATGAACTGAATTAATATCTTGAATTCAAATCGTTAATAAAACAATTTTTAAAGGTTATAATGATTTGACAAAAGATATGAAGAATTGTATCGAAATTTAAAGTTTA
>DATFCH010000576.1:0-2617 GCA_035253345.1 Nitrososphaeraceae archaeon | reverse complement strand
ACTAATGTTACTTTATGTTTTTACTAGTATCATGATCTATTTGGAAATAGTTTTAACTCTTGGTGAGCTGAAAAATGTAATACCATTATTTGGTGAATACCAAAATATCATCATGACAAAAAATATTCAGTGTAATTTAATACTCTGGATACCATATGATAAATTTTTGAATATTTACATTTACAGTTGGCTTTTCAAATTTATATTAAAATCATATAATGTTTAAAGAAAAAATTTAATTAGTATATAGTGAATAATTTCATTTACGAAATAATCCCATTTTCAGTAATTTGAATTGAATTATTATTTGCAGAAACTTTACTATGCATTATCCTTTTGCCATTATTAAATAAGATATAATTTTGTGTAATAGTCAGTGTTTCTCTTTGCCTTTCAAATTTTCCACTAACAATAATTGTATCCTTCCCAACAACTCTTGATTCGAGCATAATCTCTCCATTTTTATCTAGAATTTGAATATGATCTCTATTCATAATTTTTGGCTTTAAATCTTTATTACAAAATGTGATATTATTTTTAATAATTTCGATTATTTTTGTCCCATTTTGGTCTATTAATTGTGTATCTATATATGGACCATCAATATCTTCATCGACGGAAAATATCTCAGAATTCAAAAAATTTACTTTCTTCGGGTTCTCTAAAATAAAGTTATTCCCTATTAGGAGTTTATAAGCCATTACTATAAACTAGAGTAATTAGCAATTAAATTTATCTTTTAAACTAATAGATTTTAAATCTTTATGTTGAGAAAAAACCCTCATCCAAATCAGCATTATCATCTATTTATTATATTTGTTAAATTTTAAAAAAGAAATTAAAAAGAATTACTATGATATTAACTTTAAACCTGGACAACTTTGATTCATTTTTAGATTCTACTTGTCATTTTAAATTTAAAAAAATAAATGGATTAAATTTAAACTCTCTATAGTTAGATGATATATAATATTTTTTGTCTAGATCGTTATTTTTAAAATTTACAAAAAAATTCCTTTATTGATAATATGCCTATTAGATAATTATTTCTTTAAGAATTATTATTAGTTTAATATTTTAATGTAATTTATTATAAAATTGCAAATTTATTTATTTCTTATCAAAATAAATCAAGTTCAAATATTCAGAAAAAATTTTAGATAGTTCTATTAATAATCAATAAAAATATTAGTAAAGATACTAAAAAGAATCTCTTAAAAATTAAATAAAACTATAAAAATATTTATTTAGATGAATCTTGATAATATCGATTTTTTAGTTACTTACATTCATATGTTTTCTTCATTTTTATGGTGGGGATTAACTTTTTTTGTCATTTTTATCTTGCGACCAGTAAATAAAACTGGAGTTTATTCACCTATCTTGCCGAGAATCCATAAATTTGTAATTCCTCTATCTACATTATCGATAATATCAGGAAGCATATTGACGATGATTAATATTGATTTTAATATAAATAGACTTTTTGAATCACTATGGGGATATCTCCTTATTATTGGTGGATCATTTTCGATTCCTATTTATTTTATTGTAATATTTAGATCTAAAAAGCGTGATATAAAAATACAGCTAAAAAAGAAAAAATCATTTCAATACAATAATTTTATCCCTTACATAGCGTTTCTTTTACTTTCTATTACAATATCATTAATGATATTCGTAACACACTGGCTTTATCCAACCTAATTTTGTTCCATTTATTCTATTCTATCTGCCGTATTTTGTAAAAATATGTTGATAAGAAGTAAATAATAAAGATTATAATTCAAATAAATTTTCTTTCAAATATTATTAGATTTTTATCTAAGTAAATAAATACTTATTATAATTGAGGAAGGATAACATTGGGATATTGCTTCTCGTAGTTTTTATTTCTACATTTTTAATATTCACTATTTTGAATATGGATTATCGCTCGATTTTTAGTATCAATATGAAAGATAATAATTATTATTATAAATTGACTAGGGACAATAATACGCCTCTTTACAACGAACAATCGACTATTCCTTCAATATCTTTTCAGTCTGAATTGCATAGTAAAAGAAATAACATAGCAGATTTGAATACTAATCCAATCACTATACTTGAAACGTTAGAAAATAGTATAATAAACATCCCAACCGTTCATAGCTCTGGTGATTCTATAAAAAGATCACTTATAGCTCAAATCAATAATGCTATACTGATATTACAGGATGATGACTCTGACAATGATGTCCTTATCTGCACGAGCTTTATTAGCAAGTTTTTATCAAGTATAAAATTATATGAAAGAATAGGTCTCTTTAAATCAGCTAGTTCAGAAACTATTTCTAAAAATATTTTAAATCTGAAGACTTCTTTATGTACACTTAATAATAAATTTAAAGAATAAAATATCTATATTTTTAGATAAATCTCCTAAAATGATTCTTAATCCAATAAATAGACGATTAAATCTATTAGTTCTTCATTTATTTTCGATACAAATACCTTTATACATTAAAATTAAAAATGAATATGAAATATTACAACAAATAAATTGGTTAATTTTCTGAACTTGCTATACATTAAGTTAATTCAACGAATACTTTTATTATTTAATGTTTTACAG
>DATFCH010000575.1:0-6345 GCA_035253345.1 Nitrososphaeraceae archaeon | reverse complement strand
ACTAATTCAGGCGATGGTTCAAAGGCTATCATAGAGACTTTAATCCAAATAGAACACAAGAAAATTTTAGAAGGGATACAGTAAACAGAATTAATTACACTTAAAGTAATAGTCTCGAAATAAAATAAACCAAAAGCCTCCACGTGCACGGAAAGTGTTATTTCCATTTCAGAAATTACCGCAATAATTAAAAATTCAACCATATAATAATTATACACTGTCTATGTGCGCAAATAATCACTTGTAACCCGGTAAAATTTGTACGGTATTGAGTGAATAGTGTGGTTAAATATTGCCATAAAATCACGACGATTTATGGGCAAATGAGTTTTGTGGGTTAGAGTATTCCGTTTACGTGATAACGGTTTAGAAATCATTAAAAAATTTTTGATTGGGTAGTTTCTAGAATAAGTTGATTTGCATAGTCGGTAATGTTAGTTTTTGATTTTGGTATGAGATGAATATTCATGGCCGGCTATAAGGATAGAAGTTTAAGGGATCTAAAGATAACAAGTAATAGAAAGGTGAGAAATGAAATTTTCGTATTATATATAAATTTAAAATACAGTGTGTGTTTATAAAAAATAATCAGTTATATAACTGATTGAATGCATTAAATAATTCGAACAATCTGATAGCAAGTACATTATATTATGTTTCTAAATAGAATATATACAGCATCATTATGAGATTATTGAGAAGAATGGTGTTAGGTTGAATATTGTAGTAACTATTCAGAATAAAATGTTTTGTGCAACGACATAAAGAAGTTATAGAAGTGAAATGTAAAAATAGTTGAAAGAATAAGTCTAATTACTGTGTATTGTTATTTTCATAAAGTATTTATGATTTAGGCGGCAAATTTTTGTTCAATATCAAATGCCATATACAGTCACGTGAAGATTTTCAACGTTATGTTTTTTATTTGTCGTTTTTTTCTCTAAAACAAAAATAAATAAAAATTATTTTACTATTATTTATATCAAGAAAACTTCTTTCGATTATTTAACGTTAGGGTCGTATATTCATCGTGTTACTTTGTCATCTTATATGCTATAATACCTAGCGTGATAAAAATCAAACGTATAGTAGTTTATTCAATTATTAAAATGATTACTATTAATACAATGTATAGATATTTTCACGTTTAAGTCTTTCTAAATTATAAGATTTTTTACAGCAAATTAAATATAGCTTAATTTGGAACTATTGATAAAATACAGCAAATGTATAAATTGAGACATTCAATGATCAAAAGGCATTTAACGATGTCAGAAAAATCAATCCTAATTAACGAGAATAATTCTTTGAAATTACAACGCAATTTATGTATTATTGCCTTAATCTTTATTGTTTTTATTCTTATTTTACACAGAATATCAACTCCGTTTAAAATGTTCTTTAGTATTTACGATTTTCATAGAATTAAATGGGATTGTGGTATATTTTTATACTACGTAAATGAACCAATATTAACATAATCGTTTTAGTAAGATGTTTTTATTGTACCTAAAATTTGGGTATTATAATCTTTAATTTTTAACTGTTCGAGGCTTCGTACTTTATTATAGTAGTAGGTAAAGTAGAGGTTTTTATTCAATTGATTTTATTTACAACAATACTATGAAAATTTATGATTGTTTTTTTTTTGAACTAATGCTATAGTATTATGTTAAAATAAATTTATTTCCTTCCTGAATTTTTCTATCAAAAAGAATTTCGTTAAATTTCTGGAAGAATTTGAACTATTGATAATTTAATCTAATTACTTCAAAAGTTAAGAACCTCACTTACATTGATAAGTTTTTTATATACCGTATACTTGGTGAGACTTGGAAAATTTTATAATAATGAAAATGCTCCGAATTTAATGAAGTTTATTAAAAATGGAGCTTCTGTTGATGTAAAAGCTGTTTATCCTACTGATAGCGCTGTGAATTGGGTAAGTCCAAGTATGCACAAATTAAAGTTGGAAACTTTAGGCAAATGCTATAAAAACTCTGAGTATCCTAGTTTGTTTAAAATAATTGCAGAAAAATATAATGAATCGAATGTTGGAGCATTTGTTTCATGGAAGCCAATTCTAACGGGTATGATTGAGAATACAGTTAAAATGACGAAGTATTCACCGACAACTGACGAAAATATATTTGGATGTATACTAGTAATTATTTTTTTAAAAATCCAATTTACGATTCATTTACTTTACCTAAAGTTGTGAAATTTATTCGGGAAAATAAGAAATTGAAGTTTTTATTTATTCAATTAGTTGATCCAGATGAAGTTGGGCATATTTACGGTTCGGTTCTAATAATTATAATACAAAAATTAAAGAAATTGATAATTACGTCGGAGTGATAATCGATGCAATTAACAGTTCTATTAATGATCCATTAATAGTTATAACTACAGATCACGGAGGTATTGGTACTAAACATATTTAAATGACCATGTTAAGCAGTTATAACGATGTGAAATAAAGCGTCTGATGTCCCATTCAAAATGCTCGAAAACCATTGTAAACGTTTGCTCTAGATCAATCTTTGTCACTCCAAACAGTCGTGTAATTAGTCTGCTACCATTTCGCAAATAGTAGTGCAATTTGAGCTATACGATAAAGAATAAAATCTTACATTAAACTTTGCTAAAGATATCTGTACAAAATAATTACTGCGAATTATATAAAATATTTTCACTAATCAAAAAATTTAAAATATTGATTAAAATTTTCTGCTAGGGTATAGCTTCTTGCAAAGATCATCACGAAAGCAAACCTTTACAAATGCAATTATCAGTATTAAAACGGGCAAATTTTAGTTAAAAATTCAGTAATAACGGTTCTTTATCGACAAATAAAATATATAATCGATTGTTATAATTATAATTACTCGTTTAAATTGACACATTAAAACACCATTTAAGATTTTTCGGAGAAACGTTTAATACTTATTTATAAAATCATAATCTACAATGTACAAACGAAATTTATAATTATTGTATAATGGTTTGTGTAACAAGTAAACTCTATAAAATTTTCTATCCGTGAAAATTATAACCATAAATATTATCATTTTCTGGATAAATTTTACTTCGATTTTATTCTGTAATTGGATTATAAGTGCTTGATTATCAACCAATAATACCTAAAAAAATGACTAATAAAACAAAAACATTCCTCAATAGGTTGTTGCATCCGTAAACACAAGAATGGACACCGCAAATAAAGAAACAAATTCATCAGATCACTTATCCAGGAGAATTTAAAAGCAAAAAAAACACACCAAAATGCAACCCCATTTACCACAACCTTCAAACTACACTCACAACCAAAGTACATTCGATTAAATCTTTATTGGGAAATCGGCACAGTATAAAGCAAATTTTGAGCATGTTGATTACGTGCTTCAAAAACGTGATATTAAAAAATTTTTTTGATTATAAAATTAATTTGCTATAGTATAATACGACAGTTAAAGATATTGTTATGTAAGCGAGTATAATTCACGTCCAATAAATTACAATCGTATTATTTAATTTTCAGTATTATGGCAAATACAGGTTTAAAAATTATTAGTATAGTATACGCACTGTATTACATATTATCGAAATCATTATAAACTCGTATAATCATATGATTTTCTAAATCAACTAACTACTTTTAATTGGATCGGGTGTAAGTTTTTCTCATTTTGTACCTCATAAATAAATACTCATAGATAATTATTATAATCCGTATTACAAGTATTTAAACATACTTGCGTGCATTTTAATGACAAAAATATTTTGATTTGAAGGATAATTAAAAGAGCGGTACTGTTATGTGTGAGCAAAATTTAGCTGTAAACAAATATCAGTGTGGTACTGTTTGCATATAAACTTTGCTCACCCATTCCAGTGCTGGTCTTTTTATATTCAACAATTAAATATTTGCATTTAACTAATAATGTCTTATTATAATTTTTTCGACTTAACGATCATGATTCGAGAGAACAAACGTTGGGTAAATTCATTTTGGCTATTTGAGGTAATGCGGACTTAATATTTTAAATGCAATTGTACGTTCGTTAAATCCGATAATTTAAAGGTCTCGATCCATAAAATCGCTTGTTCAATCGAATCCCTCGTGATTATTGGAAAGCAAATTTATAATAATTTTTTATTTAATACCCAGTTTTTCTAGTTCTCCGAAAATTACCCGGCAATAATGTTATAGAATTTCGAACGGTGATATCATAACATCCAACGACGCTATCAATTTCAATTTTTATACGCATTTAATATTGATTGTATATCTATCAATTTTTAGAGTATCAGATCAATATATAGTTGGAGTAGCGAGTAATTGCGATTCATAAATTTTTTTCGGATTTCTAACAAATGAATAAAAGTTTTTGATTGATCTGCGATGTTTCAAAATTCACAATTGATATCAACCTACAATAATTTTCTTGTGTAGCCAGAAAGCTAATAAATATGTTCCGTAAGTATGGGCGTCTCCGACTTGCTCACGCCGTTTACAAAAATCGGCGTGTAAGAGGTATGTTAGTACCGGGTAATTTCGGAAATCTTTTCAAAATTGATTGACAATCTGTATACCAAATAAAATATATATGTGAAGGCATTATGCGTAATTTCTACAGTCGATGCATCTTGTATGCTTCGAAAGACTTTTTGGTGTCTATTGCGCAAATTAGCATTCAATTAAATGACACGAAGAGCATCGTGGAAATTATCATCACGCACCTGAGTAGCTTTGAACGAAGATCAAAGACTTTCGGTACCTAGCCTGCGCAGGTCAGAAGGATCATGTTCTGCGCAGTTCCGACGAACATTATTCGCTTTTTACAGCAAAAAATAATCAAGAATAAACGTGAACCACTCTAAACTTAAAGATCGATCTCGAACTCTACTTAGAATCATCGAAATAATTTATTCTACATGCTATAATTCTGTGATAAAAGTCGCATATATTAATTTTAATTGACAAAACTCAACGAAATTTGACGGAAATATTTTTTGATCGATCAGCATTTCGCGATTCTCACAGCCAACATACTAGGACGATCAGAATTCCGCGATTCTGATGATATTAGACTGGCGACATTTTAAGGATTGGCTTTGATGTGCGTTGAAGATATTCTTACTTCACGAGTTTACTTTGATATGCAACGTATCATACTTAAATTCTAAAAAAATAAAAACTTGAACAAGTTGATTTTCTTGAAACAAGATTTTTATGATTAATGCTACAAGAAAATTAGAATTTATTAATTGCCGTAACTATCGGTTACGCGCACGTGTTTGTAAATGAGTATTTCACTTCTTAAACATATGGTGAAAATAATTCATGCTTGTTTTTAGATAATAAATAATAAAATTATTTTAAATTACAAAGTTTATTCATACGATAATGATAGTAAAATTCATTTAACCGAAGACTCTGATCCATTTAATGTATTTGAAAATGCTGGGTTCGTCCTTGAACAAAAGGTAGACTTTAAATTAATGCTAAACGAGTAATGCACC
Source organism: Nitrososphaeraceae archaeon (assembly GCA_035253345.1). Taxonomy (GTDB): domain Archaea; phylum Thermoproteota; class Nitrososphaeria; order Nitrososphaerales; family Nitrososphaeraceae; genus TH1177. The sequence continues at coordinate 819 of DATFCH010000575.1, read as the reverse complement.
CAGCCATAACTCTTTCCGTAATACAGTATGTATTCATTGAATTTCCAATAGCATCGATTTTTTGGTTAAATTAACGGCATTGTTTGTTAATCGAAATCTTTAAATAACCGGCGATAACTTTATGCCCACGCTTTGTGCGGAAAGAATTTAACAAACGCGTGAACTACCCAGAAACATAGCCCACGCTTCCGTTCTGATGTCTAATAAAAAACATATGGTATTTAAAAATTTCATTACGGCTGGATCGTAAATTTTATTTAATAATAATTTGCGTTCAATTTTAACAGTAATAAAAGAACTGTGATACTACTAATCAACAATTTTTAACTAAAATTTTCCATCAATTTAACACACATTGAACTGTGCCATTAACTTGATTCAAATCCTATATACCTATTTTGTATTTTCGACTACATAATTTATTCGGCCCAAAAATTAGTCTCCCGAAATTGTTAATTAATTGTGAAAGTGTACTATTATTGTTAAAAATCCTACATTTTTATTGATCAATGATGTGCTTATAATGATTATTTAGTTAATTCTCGTTCTTATTCCTTTCACAATGTATGTACACAAAAAGGTATCAGACATTGTAAAAGGAATAAGAAAGAGAATATACTGACTCTTAAATTTTTGTCAATTTGAACAATATACAATTAACAATTATAGTTACGTAAATAATTGTTAAGTGAGTATAATAAATTCTTATCACATTTAATACTTATTATTCTGGAAGTTTGCTGTTAAGTATCACACGAAAGTTAAAGTATTTTTACATAATTATAATAAATTCAATTTATTCTTATAAGTATTGAATTA
>DATFCH010000574.1:0-8498 GCA_035253345.1 Nitrososphaeraceae archaeon | reverse complement strand
TCTTAAACCATCTATATTAAAGTCAGGATCACCATATTCCAACACTTTTGATTTTCTTTCCTGTATTTTTTATGATTTTCTAAACGTCTCTTATCTTCAAAAGTCATGTTGCATTTTTTGCATTTGAAAGATGACAATTTAAGAATATATTAAAGATATCAACTATAAAAAATAATCTATTAAAAACTAACCATACTCAACCTAATAGATACACATTATTGTTTTTTCAAAATCATCGTCGTTCACACATTCCAGCACCACTCAATATATTCAGAGATTGATTCAGTGACTGAGGTGTAAACATTCATTTATTTGGATTATAGCACTTTTACTACTTTTTGTCCTCTAAAAGAAATGACTTTGCTTTGTTATGTCATGATTAAAGAAGTTTAATAAAATATTAGATATTAAATATATCTGAATTATAACTTATTTTTTACCTCATCTCTTTTACCTTCTGGAAATTAATATACAAACAATTAAAGAAGTAAATTTATTTACCGTTTAATTTTTCATTTTATTATATTCATATAATTAAAATAAATAGACAGTTACCAAAAGTTTCAATGCTCAAATTTATGGTAACCTTATTACTATAATATTTTATATTATACAGATTCATTACAGTTCACATCATTTTCTAAATTGAATTCTTGATATTCATCTGTTATTCTTTCGTCACATTCAGGAAGTAATTTTCCTTGTTTATTAAGAATATTTGTTTGAATAGGATCTGATTTTCTATCAGATATTTCAAAATTATTTTTTGTTTGACTAATTGTACTAATAGTAGTAGTCGTTTTTGAAGTTGATGATGATTGTTCAAAATTTAAAGTCAATGGTATTATGACTATTATTAGTGGTGTAAAGATTATTAATAAACATATTATACTTAATGCTTTATTCAATAGTTTATAATTTATATTGAAATTATTCATATTTAAATATAAATTATATACTAAATCCATATAATATTACTCTCTATTTTACTACTTTTCTCCACTTTAACAATACAAACAATATTACAATCTTTAATATACGAAAGTTTTTGCAAATTTATAAGAAATTAATTTGGCACCTTCTCAACAGTTAGAAGTTAGTGATGAAATAAACGGTGTTCGATATAATTCTTCATTAACAACTCAACATGGATAAAAGGTTAGAGTAAATTGTATCTCTTCGGATAATAATATAATTTGGTATATACATCCAGGAAAATAGGCTATCATTTTAATTTTTATTATTAATTTTATAATTATTTAGTAATGTTATCTTTTGATTACTTTTAAAGATAGTATTAATCTATTATTTACTCTTCATTTTTATTTTCTAAATTTAATTGATTTTTGTAATATTGTGAAAAAGAAATCCTTTAGTCTGTAAATGTTATGTTATAGCTATGGCAAAATTTGTGAAAATGGATTATAGAGTCAAATTTGCAGATCAAATTGAAGGAAAAATAATTGGTTCAGTAATGTTGATAAATAAATACAATGTAGAACCAAATAAGGTTGAACAGTTTTTAAAGGTTGGGGAAATGATGCTATTAACTTTAAACAACAACCAGGATTTATTTCTGCACAACTACATAGAGGTATTGGTCAGAGTTCTTTTTTCATTAATTATGCTGTTTGGGAGTCAATGGAACATTATAAGCAAACGATTAATAAAATATTGTTTACTCCTGAATCACAATCTCCACTTTTAAAATATGACGATAATAGTTTAGTCATTTCTCCAAATTTTTTTTAAGAATGTAGCAGTTTCTGGAATATGTCAAGATTAAGTATTAACAAGAAAAATTGATAGTAAAAATATATTCTCAAATCTTTTTTAATTCTTATCTTGTTCTCGGATTCAGATATATGATCTTCGTGTTATAATACATTATGGTTACAGTTTTAGACAAATTTAATAATAATAAAAGATCATTTGGTAATAAAAGAAAAAAAATATGATTCAATAATTACAAAATAAAGTTTATTTCCTTGTTCCTATTGTCATTGCTTCATGAATTCTGAATTAGGACTAGAACCCAGAGTTCAATGAGGCCAGTGGTTTCTGTTGTGATATTGGTACTTAAAATGAATTTATAACATTAAACCAAAAGCAGATAATTAAACATTATGCATCAAGTTCTAGAAAAGTAGTAAAATCGAATGATTATCTTAGTTATTCGTATTATTCTTGTTAAATATCAACTCTCCTTGTGGGTTAGAAGGAAAAAGATTGAAAAAACTGAATTATTTGACAATAGGAATCTATAGAAAGTTTCTATACGTTTATAATGATTGAAAAGGATAAGTTCATTTTAAACAGAAATTGAAGTATTACAAATGATAACTACTCGTTATTGTAATTGTCCTATTTATATATAACAAAATCTAACAACTCAATCTAATGGTAATAATTGATTCCAAAAATAATTTTTGTCAAATCTAATACTATTGATTTGATTGTTGCTGTTGTTGTTGTTGTTGTTGCTGTTGCTGTTGTTGTTGCTGTTGTTGTTGCTGCTGCTGTTGTTGTTGCTGTTGTTGTTTGAGTGCCTGTTCATGTTGTTGTTTTAGTAGATGTTGCTGCTGTTGCTGTTGTTGTTTTAATGCCTCTTCTTGTTGTTTTTGTTTTTGTTGTTGCTGTTGTTGTTTCTTATTATCATTATTTAACAAATTTTGAGGATTTTCATTTTCATCAATAAATATTAAAGTAGAATTATTAGTTTCTTCGACTTTACTCATAAAATATGGTTGTTTCTTCTTTGATTCCATTGTAGAAGAAACAAATTCTAAAGAATTTACCATTTTTTTGAAATCATCTAGATATTTTGAAAAGGTTTGCGGTATGGCAAAATAAGTAAAATGATAAAATGAATCATTATTTTTTGTAAATATAGTAAAAGCATGAATTTCTGTATCGTCCAAGGAGAATTCATATTCTAATTGTATTGCAGATCTATTTTCTGATAAAGTCGTTTGATTATCGCCTATAAATGAAAAATTGTCAATTTGAGAAATAGTGGTCTTTGTATAAAGATATCTTACATAATCTTCAAGAGTATTACATTGACACTCGCGTCCGAATTTTGGGCTATCTTCTCTATCTTGTTTAATCCAAACTTGTCCTATTCCTTCACCATTTAGTTTTCCTAGAGTAAGCATACAAAAATCTTTAGTATAACAAGTTAAATCATCGGAGGAATTTAGAATAGTCCATGGATCAAAATATTTAATCTTGATACCAAGACCTTCATAAATATTAGATTTTTGAGTAAAAGATCCATTTGTTATTTCTTCCTGAGCAAATATTTGATTAGATATTGCAGTTACAAAAAATAATAAAACTACTGAGATCGTTACGATGAATAATATCGTTTTTGTTGATAAGAATGTATTATTATTATACAAGAGGATAGTGTTAATATGAAATAGCATTAGAGTTATAAATATTAATTAAATAATGACAAAATATTTAAAAAATTTGATTACTAATTTGTTTTTTGTAATTAATCCAAATATTTATGTCTTCTTATGAACTATCACTTTTAATCGGATTATGTAATAAAAATTTATTTAAACAAATGATTTAGGTTAGTTGAAAAAACAATTTTATACCGTATTAATTATTGCTTTGATTAGTATTCTTAGTTTTGCAATTATTAGTAATTCTGATTATAACAGCATAATTTCAATTAATGCTCAAAGTATAGCTTTAGACAGTGATACAAATGATAATAATTTAAAGAATATTACAAAGGTTAGAGTTGGAGATATTGATATTTCCTATAAAACCTTTGGAAAAGGAAATCCAATTCTATTGATTATGGGTTAATCCGGGTCAAAGAACGACTGGGATGCGACCTTTCTACAAGGATTGTCTGCAAATCGTCAAGTCGTAGTATTTGATAATCGTGGTGTTTTTAATAGTACATTGGGAGAAAAAGATTATACTATTAACCAACTTGCTGAAGATACTGTAAGATTGTTAAAGGCTCAATATTACCAAGCCAATAGATATTTTAGGTTATTCAATGGGAGGTATGATTGCACAACAATTAACATTAAAACATCCTGATAGAGTAAATAATCTTATACTCTATTCTACTAATTGTGGTACTATTGAGCAAATATACGCTCCACCACAAAAACTCTTTGAGTAATTTAGTAATTTGAATGGTACAAATAAAGATATCAAACAAAGATTTGTTCCTTATTAATTTCCTAATTCATGGATAAATCAAAATCGTCATCACTATGACCAAATTTTTAATTCACTTCATTTACCTCCTGTTAAGATTCTAGAAAAACAAAAAGAGGGAATGTTAAAATGGATTTCACCAGGTACTTGTGACCATTTAAGCGAAATATCAAGATACATTAATTATTGTAGGAACTACAGATAAAATAATTCCCTCTGTTAATTCTGAAATATTTAAAGATAAGATCAAAGTAGCCAAAGTAGAAACATTTGTTGGAGGAGGACATGTACTTATGTTTCAATTTCCTGAAAGACTAAGCCAAGTTATAAATACATTTCTTAATGAATAATTAAGAGTTATATTTTTATTTAAAAATACAAATCTTCAGAGAGTAGCACGCTTCTTTTTTCATAGCAGAGATTTCAATTGTGATATTGATTCTAAATTAGACTCGTAATATTATGCCTGCACGTAAAATGAAATATCTTTGCCTATAAAATTACCAAATGCTATTACAACTTTTAGATTGTTGTTTTGATGATGTTTGGAGGAATCATTATCTCTCATATATTCAAGAAATACATTATTATCTCTATATCCTTGTAATTAGGAATATTTTGAATTTCTCTTATTGTTGTAGATAGTTTTGATAGCATTATACTTCTCTTCTCCTCCTTTTCTTTACAAATTCAAATAGTAAATTCAAAGTATATGAACCCACTTATAGAATGGGGCCAGTGGGAAGTGAAACAAATTTGACCTAAAAAGGGAATTTGAAGATCATTTTAACTGAATTTAAAAATTTCATTTTTTGTATATCTAATATTAATTATTTAGAGGAGATGATTTAGATAATTGTTTACTTGTAACAAAAGCTTTAAGTTTAATGTTTTCAATATTGTTATATGAATTCGTCTACGAATAATGACGAAAATAATAAATTGATAGATCATTTAAATGAACTTTTATCAATTGAAAACGCTGTAATAAAACGTTTAGAAAGACGAATATTAGAAACTCCTATAAAAGATTCGAAAAATCTATTACAACAGAATCTAAAAGAACAAAAAGAACAACAAAAAAGATTGATGGATTTAATCTCTTCTTATGGTAAAAAACCAACAGATTCAAAAGCAAATATTATTTCTTTGCATTCATTAATTAACGAAACAAGAGATAAAATGAAAAAAGATAACGTTACTAAGGGTAAAGATACAGACATAATAACAAACGTATTATCCAAAGCAACCAGTGATAATAATAATTATAACAATAACACTATAATAACATCTGAAGAATCTGAGATACTAAATACAAAAGAAGACGCACTGATAAAAAATAACGAAATATCCTCTTATAAAAAAATATTACAAATAGCTGAAGGAGTAATGGATAAAGATGCAATAAGTACCGTAAGACAAAATTTACAACAAAAAGAATCAATATATGAAAAAATAAAAAGTTATGAATCTAAATTACAAAATGAGATTGGAGATAATAATAATGATAATCATAATGTATCATTTAAGATAGGATCTGCAGTTGCTGATATATTGACTTCTTATTGGAATTCTCAAGAAAATCCATCTAAAGTATATTTATTCAATAGGAGAGTCCACCACGGAACAATTGGTGCTTTACTCGGTTTATCTTCTTTATATAAAACAAATCCACTTGTTACTGGTATTCTATCAGGTTTAGGAGCAGGTCTACAAAAAGACGATTCCAAAGATTCCAAAGAATGGTTCTTATTTAGAAAAAAAGGAGATGAGATGTAAAAAATATTAAAATCAAAATATTAAATATTGTGATTAAATTAACAAATTAAAACAGTTAAACCTAACCTAATAAAATAGAATGGATTATCTACATTTTATGGATTATCTACATTTTTGTCTTTATGTCAGTGGGATGTAAAACAGATTAGACCTAATTTTGGTCTACTATAAAACTCAAAATATTCTTTGACTACATATATGTATTATATTTGTAAAATTTGTAAGCAAATTATTCCGTTTATATTGATATAATTGATCAGGTTCTGGTTATGCTCCATTCGTAAGCGCCTTGCGGCGTTTGTGAAAGCGCCTTGCGGCGTTTGTGAAAGCGCCAGGAACCTGATATATTATATCGCGACATCATATGTTGGCATATGATATTTATTGAATGAAATCAGAAGTATATGAGCATTTCTCAAATAAAGCTCACTAAATTTTATAATCAACATATTTTAGCATACACTATTTTAGATATTTTTAATATTACTAATTATAATAAAAACTTACTATTGATAGAAACATAGAATGACATGATACAGATAAAGATTTTCTTTGATGTTAAGTTAAGGAAAAATGAAACAAATTCTTTCTAAAATTGAGCACAGAATATTATATATTTGATAATGCTTTGTGTCCTTAATTTGAAATAATATCTGTAAAACCTTTATTATTTAGCATTACATATAATTAGCCTACTAAAAGATAAAAACAAAATCTTTATATACTATGGGGAGGACGGGATATGAAACAAATTTGACCTATTTTTTTCTACATTTTGAATAAAGGTCTAAATAATTATAATCTATGAAAAAATGGGAATTTATTTTCTTTATATTAAATATTTGAATTAACTAATTAGGTGATTCTAATGTTTGTTTGACAACTATCAACAGTATTTTCTTAGCTCTTTGACAAATTCTATAGTTTGATTTACGTCATATTCCTTTTCTGCATCGATAGCAAGAATTACTCTATCTACTCCAGAATTTTTTAGTAAAGATAAATCAGAACCAATTTCATCAATTGTTTCTCCTGTCAAAGGAGACCGATCACTATTGGGGTCAGTGCTACTATTTTTTATAAGATGTGGATACGTTAATATGGTTAAATCAAAATCTTTTCTTGCTCTTGAACTTTTTTCAATAGAATCATTAAACATTTTAATTGAATTGTGAAAATATTCAAAAGATCCTGCTAACGCTCCTATATAGCCATCGCCATATTTAATCATACGTTCAAACGTCTTTGGTGAAAAACCACCCAATAAAGTTTTAGGATGTGGTTTTTGACTAGGTTTTGGATTAATTATTGATTTTGGAATTTTATAAAATTCCCCATTAAATTCTACAACATCATCTTTCCATACCTTTTTCATAACTTCAAGAATTTCATTTGCTCTTTTTCCTCTATTTTCATAAGGAATATTAGCAGCAAGATATTCCTCTTTTGACCATCCAATACCAAAGCCACAAATTGTTCTACCTTCAGATAAAATATCTATTGCAGTAAATACTTTAGCAAGGGTTATGGGATTATGAAACAACATATCAATAATACAAGTTCCCAAATTCACCTTTGTAGTATTAGCTGCTATGAATGATAGGGTAGTTAATGGATCTAAATTGTTCTTGAAGTATTCTGGCCATTCTTTTTTATTTGGCGTTCCGGGATATGGCTGTTGAGGATTGATAGCATATAACATTCGATCATATACCCAAAGTGATTCAAATCCTTCTTTCTCTGCAAGGTGGATAAAGTTAATTAAATTATCTTTGGTAGCATTTATTCCAAATTGTGGAACAACTAATCCCATTTTCATGTTTATCCATAAGTTTTATACTATAAAGACAATACTATAGTCCATATTATGATATAGATTTTTTCTTAATTAGAATATTTCCATGTTATAGATTTTAGGATATCAATTACAATACATTTATCTCCTATTTCTACCATCCTATTCTTGTATTGAAGATATTTGTTAGATAACAATGCATGAGCTTTTTTTATAGTATCGATATCTTTTACCATATTTGCTATTCTTGCTTTACCTTGAATCATTAAATAATAAAGATTATTCCAGTCTTCATCATCATATGTATCAATTAAAAAAGATATATTTGGATTTTTTTGTATATTTTTTACTCTTTTCAATTGGTTTGAGTTTACTCTTTTAGTCTTCTCATCTATTGGAATGAAGATATTATTACCTTCAAATGCAAATACTACTGGAACAACATAAGGCTGATTATTTCCAGGATCAACGGTTGCTAGTCTAGCTATTCTTGAATTAGTCAAAGTGTCTAATGATTGTTTTTGTTGTTGAATCAAGTATATTATTAATGAGATTCATTAATTAAGGATTTTGTTATTTTTTAAATCGATGTATTAGCTACATTTTTCTCTTCATGTCAGTAGGATATGAAACAAATTTGACCTATTTTTTGGACCTACTACAATATATTATTATAAAATTATCTACTAAATAGAAATTATCATGTAATTACTAATTCCTATGTGAAAGA
>DATFCH010000573.1:0-4913 GCA_035253345.1 Nitrososphaeraceae archaeon | reverse complement strand
TATTTTGGTTTTTTTCTAATTCTCCTTTCTAATTTTGCTTCTTTTTTACTTCTGGATCGTTTCTCGCTATAAGCATGTGTTCTTTTTAATGTCTTTTTCATCGTTAATCCTTATCACAGATTCTTTATAAATATTTACTTTTTCTTAAATACATTTTTAAAAAAATATCATAAATTCAAAAAGGAATCATTTTAGTTTAATTTTTCATAATAAATATTACTACTCTCTATTTGAGCTGTCTAACCTTTTTATACGACATTTAATAACTTATGTTGTGAATAGTGTCTGTATTTTAGGAGCTGGAAGCACTAAATATGGTAAGCTGAATGAGAGTATTATAGAAATTGCTTTAAATGCATCTGTCGATGCAATTGAATCAGCAGGAATTTCTCCTAGCGACATTCAGGCAGGATATATTTCCAATGTTTTTGGAGTTGCAGATAAACAGGTACATATGGCTCCAGTTATAATGAGTAACTTAGGAATACCACATGTTCCTGGTTTGACTATTGAATCAGCCTGTGGTTCAGGATCTGTTATGTTTAGAGAAGCATATGCAAATGTTCGTGCTGGTTTTTATGATTGTGTTTTGGCTTTAGGTGTAGAAAAAGTAACTCATACAGGGACAAACCAAAGTACAACTCTTTTCTCTTACTGTTCAGATGTATTTTATGAGGGTGGGAATGGTGCAACTTTTCCAGGCCTATTTGCATCTATTGCCAGAGCTTATATGACTCAATATAAAGCAGATGAAGAAGATTTAGCAAATGTAGCCGTTAAAAATCATGATAATGGTTTGTTAAATCCAAAAGCCCATGTCCATAAAAAAATTACTGTTGATGATGTTCTTAAATCACCTGTAGTTGCCTCTCCATTAAAACTTTATGATTGTTGCCCTTTTTCAGACGGTGCGTCTGCAGTAATTTTATGTACTGAAGAATTTGCAAAAAAAAGTGGGAAACCCTATGTCGAAATTATAGGATCTGGTAGAGGAGGATCACCTGCTGCTGTTCAAGGAAGAAAAGATATATCCACTATCCCAAGTACAGTTATTGCTGCTAACCAAGCCTATAAAATGGCTGGAATAACTCCAGAAGATGTAGATTTCGCCGAAGTTCATGATTGTTTCACGATTGCCGAGATTATAGATGTAGAAGATCTGGGTTTCTTCCAGAAAGGTCAAGCTGCTAAAGCAATTAGAGACGGAGCAACTACAAGAAAAGGAAAAATCCCAATCAATCCATCTGGAGGCTTAAAATCCAAAGGTCATCCAATTGGAGCAACAGGAATAGGACAGGTTGTTGAAGTTTTTGAACAATTTACAGGAAAGGCAGACCAAAGAACAATTAAGGATGCAAAGATTGCTTTAACTCATAATTTTGGTGCAACAGGAGCGAGCGCAGCTGTACATATATTTAAAAAGGTGAATTAGGATTAAACTGAATAATCTTGATACAGGCATACGAGAAAAATTTATTGAATCTGCACTTAAATCAAAAATTTTGGTGAGAAAATGTGATAATTGTGGTACAGTAAATCTGGAAACAATCCTCTACTGTGAAAATTGTCAACAAAACAAATTTACAATGATTGAATATAATGGTGTAGGAACTGTAAATACATTTACCATTCACACAGTTCCACCCGAGGGATTCGATGATGTCGACAGTTATGCGTGGGTAGTATTTACTATAGACGGAATTCCACTTAGAGTATCTGGATTTCTACCTGGAATTAAGAAACCCGCAGATCTTCCAATAGGATCAAGAGTAAAGGTTGATGGATTTGATAAGAAACATGGATTACTTTTGAAAAAATCCTAGTCTAATACTTTATTTACCTTCTATATGCATTAACTAAGTTTTCGAATATCAAATGGTCTAGATAGATTAACTCTACTCTTAACATTCTAATATTTTTCTATATGACTTATGTATAGAACTCCTCAGCTTAAATCAAAACTCAATAATGCAAATACAATAGTAAACAATCAGCTTGCAAAACTGAGGATACTTGATACCCGATTTACTCGCATAGATAAAGATCTACATGATAAGGTGATTGCTAATATAAAAAATGGTAATACTCTACGTGCAAAAGCCCTTGCAAATGAATTGGCACATTTTAGAAAAGTAAAGATTACTACTAAAAAACTCTTATTAAGCTTAGAGATAACTATAATTAGATTTTCTACCATATCTGAATTCAGTGAGGTTCTTGATACTATTAATCCAATGATCGAAACTATTAGGGAAGTTAAAGATGATATTAAAAATACTGTACCCGCAGCTACACATATCGTATCTGAAATGTCAACTTTAACGTCCAGTATATTGAATAATTCTAATTTGGATGTGAACCTCGATCTTGTCTCTGTTTCAGCCAATTCTGATGCATTAGACATTCTAAACGAAGTTCAAAATATTATTGAAGATGAAACAAAATCAAAACTACCAGAAATACCTAAAAATATTACGAATGATAGAAATAAGTCCTCTATTAAGGATGAAGAAATCTATGATATAAAATCCAAGATTGCCTTGGAAGCGTAATTTAAAATATTAGATGAGGATCGATTACATGATTTGTATAAAAAACTTTACAAAGTAGTTTTAATTACTTGTTATTCATAACCGGTGCAATGGAGCGAGTACAATCACAAATAATTAATAAATCTGGATCCAAACGTGGAAGTATATTAGAATCTGCTTCTAGACGGGTCCGAATGATATTCTCTGTCATGGCTAGTCCAAATCGTATAGATATTCTGAGAATTCTTTATTCTAAAGGTCCTTTAACTTATTCTGAATTAAAATCTCTAGCGGGGTTCAAATCGAAAAAGGAATCAGGAAAATTTGCTTATCATTTGAGAAAATTACTTCGCCAATCTTTGGTTTCACTCAATAAAGCAGAAAGGAGATATACAATTACCAATTTAGGCAAATTGGTATTAAGCCTAGCTCGACAAATAGAAGAACGATCTATAGTAGAAAGTGGCAAGTTATATGTTAGAACGACCAAACCCTCGATCGAAGAGTTTGATTCTAACAAAATTATTCAATCATTGGTAAGGGAAGCCAATATGCCTTTGGAGCTCGCCCATAAAATAACTGAGGAAGTTGAAAATAAAATTTACAAACTTCAAACTTCTTACCTTACTTCTTCATTAATTAGAGAAACTACCAATTCAATTCTGATAGATCATGGATATGATGAATATAGAACCAAACTCGCACGATTGGGTTTGCCCCCGTCAGATATGATATCACTTATTCATGAAACTAGTACTAACGATATGGAGATCCCCGACCTTATAGTCAAAACATCTCAATCTATTTTTACTGATTATCTTTTACACAATTCTTTACCAAAAGATATCGTTGATTTACATTTAACAGGAGAGATTAATATAGGGAAAAGTGGTTTTTGGAATATTGTCCCTGATGCATTATTTATTAATATGACATCAATTTTAGAGATTTTGAAAGATATTAAAGGCCGTTATTTAACAGTGTCTAGAATATATGGTTCAAATAATTTCCAACCTTCTGAATCTGTTATTGCAATTATTTTATCTTTACTAAGTAGAGAAGCATCAAGAGAAATTGTTATTGAAGGATTTTTAGATGCTATGTCTAAAAAAAGCGAGCTACCTGATATTATAAACGATAACACCGCTAATCTTCTGTATTTAATCTCTACAATTTCAACTTATGGATCATTTTCTCCTAATATTACCCTCACAATCACCTTAAGTAATTATCTTCCATCGTTTATCAATTCGTTTCTAGACGGATTTCAAAAATATTTAACAATTACTCCTCTTCCGACCATTGCTCTTTCTATTGTTTATAATAATTTTACAAGCCTAGAGCCATTCTTAGACAAATTAATGCATCTTATAAAAGATGGAGGAATAATATCTTTTTCTAAAGACAAAATTCGTGGCAGACATGGGCTGTGTAAAACTGAAGAAATTCCTTCTACCAGCACTCTGGTGATGCTACAATCATTATCTATTAATCTGCCTCGAATCGCATATCAGTCAAATAAAGATGAAACATATTTCAGGGCGCGACTTGCGTTATTATTAAAACCACTTCTCTCTATTATATCCCAACGGATTCTTTCTATTTCTGACCTAATTCAAAAAGGAACAATTCCTATAGTAAGCCAAACAACCTCCGGTTTACAGCAGGGAAAGCTTGAGGCTACGGTAAATCTTGTTGGAATTGAGGAATCTGTGTATGAAATTTTAGGGTATAGTTCGGAAAACAGTGGCAATGATATAATCAAAAAAATAATTCATACTGCTGTTGATATTATCAATGAGCAAAGGAAAGAAAATCGAGAAAATGTACAAGTAGGAATTACAATGCTAAAAGATGAAAGTGCTTATAGATTTAAAGACTTAGATAATGAGAAATATGGAAAATCAATTACAACAAACAATGACGAGAGTTTGGTCTCTTATTCACAAGGGTTGAAAATTGACGGACGTAATATCCTTACAGATTCTTTAGATATAAATTCAATAATCCTATATTATTCATCGATCGAGAATATATCTAGAGGGGTATCTTTCGATATAGATATAACTAATATTGCTAACTTTGAAGATTTTAAAAAGTTAGTACAGATTTCTGCGGATCTCCCATTTTTTCACCTAACCATTAATTTTTCTTTATGTAATATCTGTGGAGAACGTTTTAATACCCCTAAATTGAAAATCTGTCAAAAATGTAATTCTTATAAAATATCTTCAATCTATAATTAATTTTTTTCCTCTAATCAAACAAATATAAATTCCACAGAATTCTAAATCAGCTTCTTGATTAATTTTCCTTTTATGTTCTATTAAATTTAAATTCATAAAAAATTTTATATTCTAACTTTTTTGTTTTTCTCTCCTA
>DATFCH010000572.1:0-4266 GCA_035253345.1 Nitrososphaeraceae archaeon | reverse complement strand
AATAATATTTTTAACTATTTTTTAATAATATTTACCTAATATCATAAACACCTAATACAAAAATTATGAAAATACTTGGCCATTTATTTGTATATTAAAATCCTTATCTTTACTTACTGGCCTACTATTTATATTAGACTTCATCGTTTAATTGATACTCATCTATACTTTTTCTCAATATTAAGTATAGGAAGAGTTAATTTGCTATAGCCCTGTTCTTTATTAAAAGATTATTACTTCTAATTCATTAATTGCTATATATTTAAATTTGTTATTTCAATAATCAAACATGAAAAAATGTAAATTATTTATTGAATCAAGTGAAATAAAAACGAAGTTATATTACTACCAGAAAATAAAAATAGTATAAAAGACTTGAACATTATATGAGACTAAAATATTTAGGATTGTCATTTATTGTTGGCTTAGCAATTATATTATATTTTGTCGGTCATTTTTCTTCTTTACATTTTCTAAATTCTGCATATTCTGAGACTTCAAGAATTCTTAATCTAAGCAATGAAATTATAAATTCTACATCTCCACAGATCACAACAACTCAAAATAATATTATTTATGTAATATGGAGTGGTAATGTTGGTCATGGAGTAGACAATGAGATGCAATCCGATATATTTATTACAAAGAGTGAAAATAAAGGCGATAGTTTTGGAGAACCTATTAATTTAAGTAATAATACAGGAAGCTCATCTAATCCGCAATCAGAAATTTATTCCAATAATATTTATGTTGTTTGGGAGGATGATACATTGGCAACAGAAGCATCTGGTCTGAACTCAAATACTAGTATCTTGTTTAGACAAAGCAAAGATAATGGAAATACATTCTTGCCTATTAATTCTCTAAGTTCAATTAGTGCAGATTCGTCTAATCCTGATATTGCTACTATAAACGGCAATAATTCTGTATTTGTAGTATGGCAAGATAATTCAGACGAGAGCAGCAATATATTATTCAAGAGAAGTATATCTAATAACAATACTCTATTTTCAGATCAACAAATTATAAGTGACTCCCAAGGAAAAAAATTTGAGACATCTCCAGAAATAATAACATCTAATGATGCTATTAATATCATATGGGATGATTTTAACTCAGAAGATCAAAGTTCCCACATATTAAAACGAAGTAGTGATGATGACGGTAATACTTTTGGGCAGTTTATAAAATTAAGTAGTGATTCTGAATTTGCAATTAATGAGATAATTAATGTATATAACAACAATGTGTATGTTGTTTGGCAAGGAAATAACCAGGGGCAATTTGATATATTTCTTTCAAAAAGTTCTGATGGTGGTATTACTTTTAATCAACCAATCAATTTGAGCAATGATAAAGGGGATTCTATTAATCCTAATTTGATTGCATTACAAAATAATCTATTTGTAATTTGGAATGATAATAGTACTAAAAACTATAATATAATAATTAAAAGGAGTTCTGATGGTGGTATTACTTTTAATCAACCAATCAATTTGAGTAATACTACAAACTCTGATTCAATTAATCCACAATTGGCTACCGCTGCTAATAAGTTATTTGTTGTTTGGCAAGAGGATATATCAGAAAATAATCAAATTTATTTTACAACAATAGATACATAGTAATTTTTCTAAATTTGAATTAAAGGCAGAGACTTGTTCTAAGACAAATGTAACAGATTAAATCTTTTTCATTATATAACGTATATTTACTAAACAGACAAGAAAAAAATGAAAAAGAATTTATTTCTATTAATATTAATTCGTTTAATTGTATTAAATTTTCTATTATCTCTATTTGTAATTTCTCAAATTTTTAGATAATTTAGAATTAATAATTTGAATTAGAAATTATATTTCTTGTTGTCTTTTTTGTTTCTTGATAAATTATTTCTCCAATATGCTCATCTATTCTCAATATTTCTGCAATATGAGAAGGTCCACAATCCAATATTTTTTCAACTGTAAAACCTGTATTCTGTAAAACTTCAATTAAGCCTTTTGAAATATCTATTAATTCTAATCTCTGATCTTTCCATTTTGCTAGATTCATTACTAATGATTGTGGTAAGGATAGAGGTAATTGCAAATTAGAATCCTTTGTTATCAGTATTGGATAATAATCATCATAATAATTATTATCTTCTGCATGATCGCTCTCTATCATATGATAATATAGACTATCAAGTATCTAAACACTCCTAATTTGTTTACATATTTAATAAAAAAGAATACTTGTAAGTTTTTAAATCGTGAATTCCTTTGAATTGAGATTGATTTATGAGTTTGCTATATATTAAACCTGGTAGTTTGTGATATTGCATTATTTTAAATTCTGTTAGGTTATTGAACACTGAAACCATGACCATTCAACTCCCGACGGGCCCGTAGTTTTCTCGGGTTCATCAACTTTAGTAAATAGTGTAATCAAATTTTAAGAATATGACAAGTTTAAAAAATCGATAATATAGAAATTTTGATAAAAGATTTGATCTAAAAATAAAATAAAATTAAAAAGTTAATTTAGTTTATTTGATTCATGATTTGATTTATTAAAACTTAAACCCTCCCTGTTGGGAACATTCAAAGTCGTCTAAAGAGTCACCGAATGTACATTTTATTACATAAGTCGCAGGACCAATAGTAAAAGTTAGTCCAGCACCCGAAAATATTCCATCTATAGCACCGTCAAGAACTGATTTTATCTTTTCACTAATTTGTTCTTTGCTTGCAAAGGGATTTGCAATTCCAGTTGCATTGGAACTTGGACTGTTATCTTTCACCTTCACATAACCACTTGTTGGTGATTTAATAAAATCATTAGCTATACCTGATATTACTAAATCTCCTGCCTTTTTAAAATCAAATTGCTTTCCTTTTATGGTATAGGTAGTATCAAACCCATTAACATAACTAGCACCATCTGTAACAATTAAGCCGCTAGTTGAATCCTTTGTGATATCTATCCAATATGAGGGTTGAGTGCTTTCTGTTTGAGCATTTGCATTTAATACTGAAAAACTAATCATTGAAGTCGATATTGCTAATACAATAGCAACAAAAATTGACTTTATTGTTGTCATAAATTTCATTTTGTACTGGAAAATAATACTATAAAAAGACTTCTATTTTTATAATTCATGAAAATGTCTAAACTATTTTATTATTATCAATATTTGTCTAAATTTTAATATATTAACTATAAAGTATTTTATAATATAGAAATATCCTTATTAGATTCGGTTTTAAAATTTACTTGTGACTTGTAAAAAATGATATCTATTTTATTAGTTGTAATAGTTATATTAATTGGAACTCAAATAGCAAGTACAGTGATAAAGTCTATAGATGGTTCTGAATCTACTACTTTTCCAAAACATTCATTACAAAAAATGATTGATGACCAGAAAATCTTCAAAATAACTGACGAACTAAAAGAAACCATACAATCTCTTGTAGATAATAATAAAACTAATGCAGCGATTGTTATAGGTCTTGTTGATCCAAATGGAACACAATTTTACGGTTATGGTAATATGTCTAATGCAAATCCTATAACGGTTGATAAAGACACAATTTTTGCTATAGAGTCTATTACCAAAGTATTTACTACTATTCTTTTGGCCGATATGATTGATCATGGTTTGGTTAATTTAGATGATCCAATTGAAAAATATCTTCCACCTAGTATTAGAGTACCTACATATAATGGACAAAAATTACCTTAGAAAATTTGGCTACTCATACTTCAGGATTACCAGAATTTCCTAGTAGTCATTGTTTTTCAAATTTTAAGGGAACTGATGATGATGATGATACTATACAAACACAACTCTATTTCATTGAATGTGACAAAAACTATACATTTGATCAACTTTATCAAGATCTTTCCAATACTACGCTTACAAATGAACCAGGTTTAAAATTTGAATATTCGACATTTGGTATCTCATTGCTTGGTCATATTTTAGCATTAAAATCGGGTATATCATATGATCGACTTCTTGAAGAGAGAATTCTAAATGTCTTAGGAATGAATAGCACAAGTATTGTTCTTTCAGATGCACAAAAGTCTCGATTAGCAATTGGACATCTAAAAGGTCAAGAACTTCCTTTTTGGAATATATCACGGCCAATTGCTCCTGCAGGTGGATTACATTCATCTGTGGCTGATATGTTAAAATTTGCATCCGCTAATCTAGGATTAATTGATACTAAAATAAATAAGGCTATGAAAGAATCACATATAATAATACATGATTCA
>DATFCH010000571.1:0-5034 GCA_035253345.1 Nitrososphaeraceae archaeon | reverse complement strand
TAAAAGTTGTGAATTAAATATAATAAAAATATGGTGAACAATGAAAACAATATAGAAACTTTAGAGTGGTCTGCTTGGCTTGACTTTAATAAAGATACTATCGAGACCATTCCTGAAGAAGAAGGAGTTTACAAGATGCATGCCAGCATGAAAATCCTTTATATTGGAAACAGCTCAAACCTAAGAAGGTCAATTTTGGAATCTCTATCGATGCCTTGTTTAAGTAAAGCAACAAGATTTAGTTATGCTGCTACTACTACACAACAGTCTCAAAAAACGAAGGAAGATCTTTTAAATGAATATCGCAATAAACATAATGGTAAATCACCAATTTGTATGGAATCATAAAATAATAATATTTTTTTTATGAAACTAAAAAGATACAATATAAAATTCCAATCGTTAGCTTAGATTTGTATTAGTTATCCCAAAATCCTCTGGTTATGATATACTGTCTTTCTGCTTTATACATCTGTTTGAACATTTCATCGTCATCTACATAATCTCTGAGAATTCGTGCTGCAGTATCAGCTCCTATTCCATGTCCTGCCAAAACCAATACTGCCTGTTTACCAAAATTATTAATCAGTGATGATACCTTCCACGCACGCTCGAACTTGTGATCTTCTTCTTCAGATAGTTTTTTTTTCTCAATTATTTTTCTGGTTATTATTTTTCTCAAATCGGTATCGTACCAGAATGTAGAGGTGATAAGCCTAGATTTACAATATGGACATATAATATTATCTGGAAGTTCATTTACTTCAAACGTTCGTTCCCATTTTGCACATCTTATACATATTAGTTTTTGTTTTGTTTTTAATAATCTATCTTTAACTAGTTCAAGGATTCCAGTTTCTATTGATGCAGGAGTTGATGAAAATTTGGTAGAATGATCAACTACTGGCTTTGCAAGTTCTGAAAAATCATTTACTTGAAACCAGTGAAGATTGATTTCTTTGTTTTTGTATTGATCTAATATTTTTTTTGTTAGATGTGTGTTATATTTATCATGAATTAATTCTCTTATTGATTCTTCACTTATTGGAGTTTTTGAATATTTATCATATATCATTCGTGCAATTTTCTTATCGTATAAAGCTTCTTTACTTATCATTCCAAATCTTTTAGCAACCATCCATACCTTCCAATTAAGATGATAGGTATTACCAAAAGATGCAATAAGAATAGAATCTATATCGAACGATCCAGATAATACGGATTCAATATGGTGTTGTGTCATTCTTACTGAGGAGGTCAAAAGGATTCGATAAGGATCGCTTCTTGTTTCCACAACATGACCAAGCTTAGAGGATATTAGAGTAGAAAAAAGTGAGGCTAGTGTATTATTTACTTTGGTACCAAAAGTGGAATGAATAACAATCTGATTCTGTAAACTATAACTCTCTACAACTATATTTTTAGAATCTGGAACAATGTCAAACTCTTTGGCAAATTTTGATATAACGTTATTAACAAGTTTAAATTTCCTACGAACAGCACTGTTTCTTATTATTCCAACTTCACTTGAAGTATTATAATCAACAGGAATCAATTCACCTACCCAATATGGAACATTTATTTTAGTTCCGTATAGTGGTTCAACGTTAACTTCTAATTTTACCTCATCAATAGAAACAATTCTCCATTGTGCTCCTTTTAATACAAATACATTTCCCTTTTCTCCATAATCTCCTACGAATTTTTGATCTAGACTCCCAATTCTTTTCTTACTTATGACATCTATTACTTGAAATTTTAACACAAAAGGTATCATTGATAAATTTTCAAAATAATATTTGTAAGACTTTATTCTTCTCTTGTACGTATTTTTTTGACTATCATACTTTACAATTCCATTTTTATCTAAAAGATTTAAACAGGACTCCATATCAAAAAGTGAAACATTTCTAAATGGATAAGATTTGTTAACTATCGAAAGTGCTCTTGAAACCTGCACATCTTCCCTCGTCTCAAGTGAAAATCCAACAAGATGATGAGCTAGAACATCAAGAGAGTGAAAGTGCATAGGCTGTTCTTCTACTGATCTGTTTTTCATTCTATTAACTAATGCATATGCCTCAATTTCATCATCAGGGATGTTAGTAACGATCAGTCCTTTTGCAGATTTGCTTTTTTGATGTCTACTTCTGCCTATTCTTTGCATTAATTTAGAAACTTGTCTAGGAGAACCGTAGTGAATTACAAGATCAACGGAACCAATATCTAAACCTAATTCAAGTGAAGAGGTACAAACTACAATTCCCGCTATTCCGCTTCTAAGTTTGGATTCAGTATCTTCCCTAACTTCTCTCGATAGCGATCCATGATGAACATCAATATTGATCTCTTTTTGATTTTTTAATATTGTTCCAAAATATTCAGCTTCATCTCTGGTATTTGTAAATAATAAAACAGATCCTGTTACCTTATTCGATATTATATAATCTACTATATATTTGGATACATCATTAATGGTTCCTTGGATATATTTTACATCTAAATCATATTGCCTCATAGACTTGTCCTGCAGTATTGCACACTTTCTGTCAGAACCTGCTACAAAACTACCCGCTTCTTTAAGATTTCCCAAAGTCGCCGATAATCCTATTCTGGTAACTTTATGGGTTGATAAAGCCTGTAAACGCTCTACTGAGAGAGATAAATGCGAGCCTCTCTCATTAGGTACTAATTCATGAACTTCGTCTATAACTATCCATTTTAATGCTTGAAAAGCCTTGATTATATTTGCAATTGTTAAAAGTACTGAAAGTGATTCTGGTGTTGTAATAAGAATGTCAGGGGGATTATTAGTTATTTTCTTTTTGTTCTTTGCAGATGTATCACCGTGTCTTATATCAATTGTTAAATTTTCATGTTCTGCATAGCGAATTATTCTTCGAAGTACATCATTATTTAATGCCCTTAAAGGAGTTACGTATATAGCCTTTATACCATTTTCTTTTTTATTTAGTGAAATAAGTTTTGTTATAGGTATAATTGCTGCTTCTGTTTTACCAGAACCTGTAGGTGCTACTAATAGAGAATCATAATCTCGTACTATTACTTTTAATCCAAGAGTTTGAATTGATGTTAAAACGGGAAAACCAAACTTGTTAAATTGCTCTATGACATCATTTTCAAGCTTATCTTGGTTTAACGACGTGAAATTGATACTATTGTCTAGTACTTGACGATGATTCTTGTTTTTTCTCTGGTTTACCTGTTGATGAAGATGACGATGATGATCCATTTGATTTTTCATATAACATAACCGAAAATAATCCTACGATAAATAACACAACAGCAACAATTACATACTGATCGAAATTTGGGATAGATTCAAACATAAATGCCATAGTGTATATTAAAACGATTGCTATTAATATACATTAGTTGGCTTTGCAATTTGACTTAGCAATAAATAGAGCTTATTGTTCTAACACCTTTATAATACTGCAATGACTCCAAAATACAACGATACAAAAAATAAGATAAAACATAACGAAGAATTTATAGAAAATGATAGTAACGCTATAGATACCATATCTAAAAAAACTGAACAGGATAATAAACCAACAAAAGCTGTGGCCCTTTTATCTGGTGGTCTCGACAGTAATTTATCTGTAAGAATGATGCAAGAACAAGGTGTTGAAGTTGAAGCAGTAGCGGTAAAGACGCCATTTTGTGATTTTGACTGTGGCAAAGGTTGCGGGCATAAGGTTCAGGAAGTAGCTTTGGAACTAGGAATAAAGTTAAATACAGTTTATTTTGGAGACGACTATTTAAAAATGCTAAAAAATCCAAAATATGGTTATGGTTCAGGGATGAATCCGTGTATAGATTGCAGAAGCATGATGTATAATGCAGCAAAAGAACATATGGAAAAAATTGGTGCAGATTTTATTATTACTGGAGAAGTTTTAGGACAAAGACCTATGAGTCAAAATGGTAATGCATTAAAAATAATTGAAGATGAGACGGAGACAGGTGGAAAAATTGTTAGACCATTGTCCTTCAAGCATCTTCCTTTAACTGAAGCAGAAAGTAGAGGATTGATTAAAAGAGAGACATTAGGCGACATAAAGGGAAGATCAAGAAGAGGTCAATTACAACTAGCAAAAAAATATGATATTATTGATCCTCCTAATTCAGCAGGAGGATGTTTATTGACAGATCCTGCCTTTTCTATAAGAGTAAGAGACCTATACGACCATAGTAACGGTATTCCAGATCTCAATGATATTGAATTACTAAAAATTGGCAGACATTTCCGCCTTTCAAATGATACTAAATTGATAGTAGGTAGGAATAAAAATGAAAATGATATAATAAACTCTTTAAAACTAGAAAACGATATAGTCATTGAAGTAAGTAATTATGTAGGTCCTACATGCATATTAAGAACAAAAAAACCATTACACGCAGAGAGGGAAATAGAAATTGCAGCATCCACTGCATTAAGATATTCTGATTCACCTAAAAATAGTTCTTCAAAAGTAATAATCAAAACAGGACAAAGCCAAAAAGAAATACAGGTTTTCCCGATAGACAACAAAGTGTTGGATAAATTAAGGATTTAAGTTATAACAGCATTTATTGTTAATATTTTCATAATAACATCTATTGGCAGTGACTAATAATAACGTGTTTCCAGTAATATTCGAAAATAATGAATAGAGAAATTAAAAATAGGTTAATAAATGGGTTTAATTTTCAACATCTATTAAATAATATAACTTTATCACATCAATTTTAAAGTAAAAAGTTAAATGAACAGTTCTCTTTTTTTCTGGAAATGTATTATTGAAAGTTTTATTATGTTTCTACTAGTCTATTCTATTACCCCTTTATAACATTCATTCTTCAAATTTAAATCTAGGTACCATCTTTTTTGTATTCACATCTAACTTCTATTAGACTTAGTTCTCAAAATCCGGATGGTAAAACTACCTGATCATCATAGAAGAGGATGTCATATAATTTTGTATTTTTTTTTGAATCTATATATAAATATATTATCAATTATTGTAA
>DATFCH010000570.1:0-6143 GCA_035253345.1 Nitrososphaeraceae archaeon | reverse complement strand
AGACTTGCATTCAATTTCTTAAGATAGAGACAAAGATTTGAATTTAAATTGATAATAGCTTTATTCTATATATCAATGAACAATATTCTACTATCTTTAACAATAGTAACAACTGTTCTGAGTATCGGAATTATCACTCGTATATTTGCACAACATATAACTCTAGATTTTACAACACCAATAAGAAACAAAATATTCAGTAGAGAAAAAAAGGAACTCTTGATCTAAATCCTAAAAATCATTCTGTTATTGCAACTCCTCAAATGACTGAACCAGTAGTAGCAGCAGCAAAAGTTTATGAAGGATGATATGGTTTAAAGACAAAGGAAGTGCATCAGGTTTTTCTCTTAGTCTAGGTAAATTTGATGGAAATGTAACACTTGTTATCTATCAAACAATCGTTAATCCATCCACATATTCTGTATTTTTTGTCACTGCTGATCCAGAAAACGACCCAGATCCTAATCCATCTAGTGTAGTTACAGGTACCGAATTATATCCTTATCTTGGACAAGATTTATACTATAAAAAAAGAAAATAATAGATTAAAATAAAATACTGACGATATGAATATTCACAACGCGAATGCGATTGCAGATTGAAAAGGAAGATACAAACAAAAAGTTAGTGTCAGTTCTTTGAAAAGTAATAATATTAATGTGAATGTCAATGGTTTAGAAATTGACGTTTCAAAAATATCGTAATTTTACATAATATATAGAATTTTCTTTTGTAACATTATTATGGTCTATTTCCGCCATTTAGCGGTTTTTGTGTTAGCGTTTTATTAAAATATCTCTGAATTAAAAATATTTATCTACAAACCTTTACTTCTCTCTATTGTATCTTGTTGTTCTGATTTTTGGTGTTCATTCAAATCGTCAATAGTACTGAAAGTTCTACCACATTGTGGACATGTCAGAATCTCACTACTTCCTGCTGTAGAATTCATATTATAATATAACTTAACATAGTATTTAACTGATAAAATTATTTTGTATTGATTCATCAAAAATTGGTTGATATATTATTTGTCAATATCTCTCCCTTTAACAAAGTATCTTTACTCTTAATAAAATACTACTATTTTGTCTCGAATATGTCATTTGAAAATTATTTACTATCTCATAGAACTCAAAATCAATATACTATAGAGCGTAATTCACGTCAACATCCTACAATTTTAGAAATTTATCAAAAAAGAGTAGAAATGCTTGATTGGACTTTAGATAGATATAGAACTATTCAACAACAAGAACAACAAGCTCATCAAAACAATCAAAATCAAAATGATTTACTAATAATAATAAACAGAATCAACGAAGAACTTTATGAAAAAAAGAAAATTGCTAGAAACAATCTTGAAAAATCTGAACTAAGAGATGAAACAGTAATTTATAGAATTGAAGAAACAACTATCAAAGAGATACTATCCGAAATAGGAGACTTTATTCGCAGTAACAAAACTTACATCAAAGCGTTATAACTAATAGAGATCTCCATTGGATGTCCTGAGATTAAAAATCAGAACCTATAAGCACACTACTTCCGGAGAAGTATTTCGCAATCATATACCTTTCTTATACATATTTCTCCGGAGGTTTTAATTTTAATACAAATTAATTTATCTCTTTTTATAAATAATAAAGATGTTATTTTGACCTAAGGACATGAGTGGCAAGTAATATCTTTAGGAGAATTATCTGCTTAAGCTGATATTTTCTTCAATATTCTCCTGAAAGTTTATGTATACAATTACAATCAAATTTCCTCAAATATTTATATAATACAGAGTTGACTCTAAACATAAAACGAGGTTCATTGGGCTCATGCTCTATACATGTCCCTAGTTTGGTTTTTCAGTCCAAAGATCTCCAAACAGAACCTCTTATCTTCATGTTCTTTAAAACATATATATATATTCATAATCTCCTTTTTTCGTAGTTAATATGTCTATGTGTAATATGTTAATAATATTGTCAAATTATGATAATTAGATCAACTTTTATAAACAACTGATACTTTCTTTCTGTACACCAGAGATCTCTAAAACAGAATTTAACCGGGGAATGTTCAATTTCAATGATAGGAATTCTATATTCTCCGGAATTAGTAATAATGAGACAATTTTCCTTTAACATTCGACTGTTTCTATTATCTCAAATGTTAAATGATTAAAATAAAGTTGTTATTCTTACAGTAATAGAAAAAAATTGGTTCAATCTTTCGGAGAATGAGATCATATCCCAAGCCTAGTCTATTCATTCTCCGGTTGTTTCTTAATTTTTAGTCAAATAAAATATTAATCATAAACCATTATAACTAATATAGAGTCCTTATAAGTACCTTAGATCAACAGGACGATAACATCTTCCGGAGAATGATTCATCCTTTCCTTTGTTGTTTTTCATCCGTTCTCCGGATTATAATAACGGTTAAATTCAACATTCTTATTATCTTAATTCACGCAGAACAAGTCAATCTGTAAACTTTGTGAGTGTTAAATGTTTGTTCTTCCTTTAACATTCATTTTTAAACAGATAAAATTGTCTCTAATTATTATAACTAATAACGAAAGCTTATTGGTGCCGAGACGAAAAGGCAAATAAATACTTCCGGAGAATGATTCTAATAGCATAATCCATCTTATATTCTCCGGAATTAGTGATAATGATACAAATTTCCTAATTGCTACGGTTCCTACAAGAATTACGCAATATAATATTACATTTTTTGGTTTAGTAAGTATCATAATACCAACACGACGATAAACGTGAGGTTTTAAAAGAAATCCTGGTGCCTGCTACTTTATTATATTCAAATCAAAGTAAACCGGAAAATAGCGTTACTCAAAACATATAAAATATCCATATCAAAAATTAAAATGATACTAAAAATGAGTGTATTTATTATTAGAGGAAATATGATTAAGTTATATCTGTTTGATCCTAATATCAAAGAAGTTTAGCTAGTATAGTCAAAAGCAATTTGCCTAATATCTTCTTTATCATGTTAATGACTCTTATTTTAACATCATATCTAAATTTCTAGGAAAAGATAGTTAATGAATATACTACTCTCCCACTCTCCTTGAGGTAATTCAAATATTATAAGTAAGATGCCAAAGGTTTTTTTGATGTCTACATATTATAAAGCGGAAGCATCACAACCGCAAAAAAAGATGCATGAATGTACCCGATGTAAATCTGCTGGTTTTCCAGAGCAGATGATATGGTTTAAGAAGATAGAAAATGAATCAGAAAATAAAGTTTTTTGGAAGTTAATGCAAGAAAATGGGTTGGAACATATACACAAATTTAGAACTTCAGCATCATCAACAACATCAATGGTTAATGATAAAGTTCCAATTCAAAATATAAGACGAAAAAAGGTTATAGATATATTTACAGTTAGCGATATTGACGAAGCAAGAAGATTACTAAGAGAAGGCTGGGAATACAGGACTTCTTATCCCGCGACATTATCTAATATTCCACATTATGTATTAGTAAAAAGGGAGTAAATGTATATAAAAGAAATAATGTATTTCCTTTTTTTATAATAAGTACTAAAATAAGTTAATAATAACATAAGAAGCAAAAAAATATCAACAACAACAATAACGATAATTTACAATATATTTAGAAAATGAAAAGTAATAATATACTAAACAATTTAATTTATCAAGTTTTTACCAAAACAATAAAAAAAACAAATTTACCAATTACCCTCAATAAAACTAAATTAAAACAAATTGACTCTCATAATATATCCTATCCCAATCAAGAAAAATGTATTACAAATAAAAATGATATTAACAACAAAATTGAATCTAATATTATAGAAATATTCAATGATATAGTAGGTTATGAAGATATTAAAAAACTCTTTATCATGGCTATACGTTCTGTAGAACCTATTCATATTGCTTTAGCTGGGCCTCCAGCATCTGCCAAAACAATTTTTATGAGATGTTTATTGTCATTACCAAATTCTTATTTTGTAGATGGTAGTAATATGTCAAAATCCGGTTTAATTGAATATATCTTTAATAATAACATTAAATATCTTTTAATAGATGAAATAGACAAGATTCCACCAAAAGATCAGACAGTATTTTTAAATTTGATGGAAACTGAAATAGTTTCTGAAACTAAGTATAATAAAACCCGTAAAATAGAAACAAAAATAAGTATATTTGCAACATGTAATGATATAACAAAAATAATATATCCCATTCGTTCTAGATTTCTTTCGTTAACTCTAAAAGCATATTCCTATGAAGAATTTCATAAAATTGTAAGCCAATTGTTATGTAAAAAAAATCTTAATCAAAAAATAATAGATGAAGTAGTCTATGCAGTTTGGTATAACATAAAATCTAAAAATATTCGTGATTGTATCAAGATTGCTCAAATGGCAAATTCTGTTGATGATATACTATTTCTTGTTAAGATATATGAAAAATATAATGTTAAAAAACTATACCCATAAATAAAAAATTTTTGTATTAGGTTTTTTTCTCTAAGAATACTGTTAATACTATAAACTCATGTTATTTATTTTATTATTAAAATTTTCTTACTGTTATTTACTATTACTATTAATATGCAGGAATCTATTTTATTAATTCAGAAAAAATGTAAAAATTTGTTTATTTTTTTAAAGAGATTAATAATATTAATTTCTAGATCGAGTTCGGCAGAATAGAATTGTTTGATGATTACTATCCTTGCATTAAGAATAACAATTGTAATTTAGAACATGCATACGAGTTGATAAAATTGTACATTTATTTGTATAATACAAAAATTAGAAATAAGATATCTTTGTACGAGAGGATTGGCCTTAATCTAAGAATCATACTGGAAAATACAATTAAAAAATTTTGAATAAATTTTGAAGTTAAAGAGATAGATTTGTCAAAAGAAAAACAGAATAATTAAATTAAATAGAGAATTTTCAATAGTAGTTTAAAATTGCTGTAGTAACAGAAATAGATATTTACTTTTTGGTGAATATTATTATATGTCATTTGTTTCGGAGAATCCAAATTTTACAGAAAAAAAATATAATAGTACATATAGAAAGGGAGATGTTACAGGTGAACCAGCCGATAATATTGCGACTGATATAAAGAAAGCAGCAAAGTTGGCCACCCTACTTAATGGTATATCCTTTCCAACAAACAAGGAAAAGATAAAAGATCATTTAAATAAATTATCTCCTTCTATGGGAAATAGGATTAATGATGTCTTAGAAGCAATTCAGAATAACTTAGATGATAATGTAGAATACAATAGTACATACGAAATAGAAAAAGCTGCTAATTTAATTGAAAAACAATAAAATAAAAAACAGATACATAGCGTAATGACAATTTTATGTAATAATAGTTCATAAACTATTATTATCAAATAAAAGTATATAATAAATATATTAATTATATTAAAACAAAGTAATTTACAAGTAAATTAACAAGTTTTATAAATTATAGTAAACAATTTTTACCAATCTTAACAAACTGAATTATATATAAGGATTGATGAAACACTTGCAATTCAAAAGTAGGAATAATAATGCTAAATTAGTAAAATATTATTAATAGATCAGTTCGTATATCTTATTTTTTTAATTGACTTAACAGTATTTGGTTTGAGCACGACATACTTTTCAATATGTAGAATTTTTTCTTTTAGTTGTTCTATAAATAACATATTAATAGTCATAAAACAAATAATTACATTTTCATCTACTTTCTTTAATGCTTGGAAAAGGGCAAATCCATCTATATATCTCAATTCTATATCAAGTAATACCAAGTCATATTCATTATTTTTAAATGGTATAAACCATCAATAGGATCCATAAAAGCATCTACATGAAAATTATTATAACTTAAATGTTCTAAATATTATTAGTATCCAAGTCCTTGTATATTATCTATATTTGTGCTTTAATTGAAGACATAGATGCATTATATCCTTTAATATTTAATGAATGGTCCTGTTAACTTAATGATAAATCTATAGCTGTGAATGTTCTATTTTTAATCTGTGACTATTAGATTATTTGAACGAAATAGAACATCCACTGTTATTGTATTATACTCTTTGTATTTGTATTTTCTTGGCTTAAGTTTA
>DATFCH010000569.1:0-11591 GCA_035253345.1 Nitrososphaeraceae archaeon | reverse complement strand
AAAAGAAAAAAAAGATATGTTAGTTTTTTAATTTGGAATTTGTGGGACTTCTTTTAACTTGCTAATAGCTATCTCAGCAGCTTTCTTGCCAGACAATAGCATTGAACCAAATGTAGGTCCCATTCTAGGTAATCCATGAGTCTCAGTTACTGACATTCCTGTTGCAATCAATCCAGGGAAAACTTCACCAGTATAGTTAACTACTGCGTCTTCTCCTCCTTCAACCCACATTGGATCCATTCCCTTCCACTTAACATAACCTCTATCCATTAATCGCTTAACAGCTACAGAATCATGTCCTGAAGCATCTATAACTATTTTACTTTCGAATGCAATTGGATCTACGCATGTTATATTCCTTGGTAATGCTGAAACGGGCATCCAATTTACTACTACCCCACTAACCCGTTTGTTTTTGATAACCAAATCATCAAATTTTGTAAGTTGTAAGAATCTTACACCTGCATCACACGCTGCAGCAATTAATTTAGAACAAGCATGAGGACCCCAAGTTGCATAAAGCCCTTCTTTTACAACCCTATATGGAACACCTAATTCATCCCAAATTTTTTGTGCTGGTGCTCTTACAGTTACAGGATTCATCATATAACCGCCAACCCAATATCCACCACCTATGTAGTTATTCTGTTCAACAATTAACGTTTTAATCCCAGATTTAGCTAATTCTCTACCAGCAGATAGACCAGCAGGTCCTGCGCCGATAATGATAACCTCAGAATCAGTATATTCATTCATCGTTTCCATAAACATCGAAGCTATCGAGCGACTAATTTCTTTCTCGCTGACATCAGCAAAAATTTTCCTCATATTATTGTAAATCATAATCAATTGATTATATAGATTACTAATGCATTTTTATTTTAACGGCTATTGTTGAGACAAGTGACAATATTACGTATTACTTAATTTCGTAAATTGTATAAGATGGTATAATTTTTAAGGGGTAAAAATTTTTTTCAGTTATCTACCGTGTTATTAGAGAAGTGTGTTCCTCTCACTTTACTATCTATTTCTGTAATTAATTTGATGAAATCTAATTTATGAGAATTCAAATATTCTTGACCCTTATCTCTTAACCTATTCTGATATAATCTTAAATCTCTATGCTCATTAAAAAATTTTTCAATCATCGTACTTCCATGAAAAGAGGGACTAATCAATTTATCAAAATAACTCATAGTTGTTTCAACATCCCCTTGTTCTATGGATTCTCTACTTTTTCCTAAAAGCTCACTAATATCTTTTAATTGTTGGACGGGGGGTGATATCTCTTTAGATTTTCCCATTAAACCTGAACGTTTAACTGTACCAACTTTAGAAGCTATCTCTTTGGAAAGCTCAAAAAATTCTTCTTTATTAAATAAATTTTTCTTCTCCTTTCTAATTACCAAACCTTTCATGGATAATCTCAATAAAGCATCATCAACCTCTATTTTATCCATACCAGTTATCCAAACTATTTTACCTGAGTAATCATACCCGTGTCTTATTGCTTCTAAAACAACAACCTCAATAATTCTTCTGAATCCTTCTTCGGCTTTTGCATTTTCGAAATCTTTATCACGAACCGCACGTTTAGCATATGAAATATCAATTTCGATAGCTCTTTTCAGGGCTTCCATTCCATCATCGACACTACCATCTAGGACTAAATAGCATGCCATGTTATACCAAGACATCCCATCATTATGATTAATATCTATAGATTTCTCACAACATGCTATAGCTTTTACTAAGTTATTCATTCGATAGTAGGCAAGTCCTTTAAGATTCCATGCTTCAAAATTATTGATATCTAAATCGAGAGCATTGTCATATGATGAAATTGCAACAGAATATTCGCCAAGATGAAAATGAGAATATCCTTTTTTTATCCAGGCATTAACAAAAAGAGGATCTATTCTTAAAGAAAGCTCAAAACATTTTATGGCATCTGAAAGTTTTTCATTAGCCATGTGATTAATTCCTTTATTATAAAGATCTAATTTTTGAATATTAACAATATCATTATTATTAATTTTGCTTTCTGATTCGGAAGGTTTAGTTTCTTCTTTAGTTTTCTCCTCAAGGTTAAATTTATTCGCTATTTTCCTTCCAAAGAATCTTTCCATATAATATGAGATCCATTACGAAGATAAATAGATTATGATTCGATTGATATAGTGACCAAAATACAAGATCCATCTATAACTACAACATGTCAACAAAATATTATTATTTTACCTTTGAGATAAAAGTATTAAGTGTCAGATTATTATAAGATATTAGGCATCACGATGGAATCTAATCAACTCCAAATAAGGAAAGCATTTCGTGAGCTTGCTTTAAAACATCATCCAGACAAAAACAAAAACTCTGAAGAATCAAAACAAAAATTTATGGAAATTGTTCAAGCCTATGAGATTTTATCAGATGAAACCTCTAGAAAAAGATATGATGACACTCTGGCGAATAGGAATAACTATCAATCACTTAAACAGAATCGATTCGAATGGACACCTCCAGCAGATTTTACAAATTTCTACAGCTATGAGAATCTTAAACAATATAACGAAACCTATTTCAGGGAAAAAGGAGGTATGTGGGATATCAATGAAAAGGCTAACTCAGGACTATGGAAAGCTACTCTCATCTTACTTGCTTCGTTAGGACTAGTATCAATCTTTATTATTTTAAAAATTTACTAATAAATAGACATATTATATTTATATTCATATTATAACTCAAAATATGCATTTAAAATTATAAGTATTTAATAGGATGAAAATCATTCAACATACTAAGATTGAAAGTTATAGCATTAGGAAATCGTATATTTGTGTCAAGTTTTCAGATGGCTGGTATAGAGGGAATAGATGTTCAAACTCCTAAAGAGGCACTTTCAAAGATAAATTCAATAATCTCAAAAAATGAGGCAGGTTTAGTTTTACTAAGCGACGATATAGGAAAAGATATTCGTCTAGATTTGGCAAAAATACGTTCTGTAAAACCCGTTCCTTTGATTTTTGAACTTCCTTCGCCTGGTAGTAAAAAAGAAAAAGTTGACTATAGAGCCTTGTTAAAACAAATTTTGGGTGTTTAAAAGAATATCTGATACAAATTAAAATAATAATTGAATTTTTAATTACCAAATTTTTTGGTTTATATATTATTTAAATTAATTGATTAATAATAATAATAGTTTAAAAATAATAGATTTATTTGTTATATGAAAATAAATACCACATTAAGTATTGCTGGAAGTGATCCTAGTTCAGGAGCAGGAATTCAAGCTGATATTAAGACTTTCTCATCATTAGGAGTATATGGTTGTTCTGCTATAACCGCTATAACCGTGCAAAATTCAAAACAACTAACAGATATTTTTTCCATTTCTCCAGAAATAGTAATCAAACAGATAAAAGTAATTCTGGAAGATCTCAATATTCAAGCCATAAAAATTGGAATGGTCTATGATAAGTCAATAATCAACAATCTACACGATATTCTGAAAAATGTTAATATACCTATAATTATTGATCCAATTTTCGCCTCAACTTCGGGCCATAATCTGATACTTCCTGATGCAATACAACCTTTTAAACAAAAACTATTGTCTATTGCGACAATAGTCACACCAAATATCGATGAGGCTAGAAAACTTTCAGGAATAATGATTAAATCGAAAAAAGATATTCAACGGTCTCTAGAAGGAATCAAGGAATTAGGTCCTAAAAATATAATTATCAAAGGAGTTATACCTCCAGATTCTAAAAATTCAATAGATACATTGATTGATAATAAACAGCAGATACACGAATATTCAAATCCACTTCAGCCTATTCCAGAAAATCACGGTTCAGGCTGCAATTTTTCTGCTGCACTAACTGCTTTTA
The DNA here is from genome assembly GCA_035253345.1 of Nitrososphaeraceae archaeon. Taxonomy (GTDB): domain Archaea; phylum Thermoproteota; class Nitrososphaeria; order Nitrososphaerales; family Nitrososphaeraceae; genus TH1177. The sequence continues at coordinate 7,695 of DATFCH010000569.1, read as the reverse complement.
TAGCTAAAGGATATGAAATATCAGACTCCTGTGCTATGGCTAATGAATTCATAAATAAAGCATTAAAAAATCTATTTTATCTAGGAAAAGGAAATCCAATTGTCGATACCATTATCCCTACTTCAATATTTTCATTTAAGTTTCAAGTAGCAGAAAGATTAAAGAGAGTAGTTAAAGAGTTGGAGAAAATGAAAGGAATAGGAAAGTTAATTCCTGAAACTCAATCTAATTTTGTATACGCAATACCTAATGCCTCTGATAATATGGAAGTTGCAGGAGTAAAAGGAAGAATTGTAAAAATTGACGAAAATGAAATAAAGGCCACTTCATATATCGAATTTGGTGCTTCTAAACATATAGCATCAGCAGTCCTTGCGTATATGGAGAGGGATCAAACTGTTAGATCAGCATTTAATTTAAAATATAATCACACAATAATTGAGTTATTCCAATCTTTTTTACAAGTATCTGAATATGAAAGAAGTTTGGAACCGCATGAATATAAAGCAAAGGAAGGACACACAATTTCTTGGGGGATTAAGGAAGCATTACGAAAAGGCCCAAATTCCAAAGTAATTTACCATAAAGGCGATTTCGGAAAAGAACCTATGATAATAATATTCGGAAAAGATCCCGATGAAGTTATATCTTATATAAGAAGAATATTAGAAAAATACTAGTTTGCATTAATGTTTAAAAATATATTATACTTTAAGGCTATTTTTAAAGATGCAGGCAGTCATTCTAGCTGGTGGTTTAGGAACACGATTACAACCTTATACTTTTTTCATTCCCAAACCAATGTTGCCCTTAGGAAATAAGCCATTGCTTGAATATTTGATTGAATGGATCAAAGAGCTAAATAGTGTTGATGAAGTAATAATATGTGTTAGTTATTTACATAGAACTATTGAAGATTACTTTGAAGACGGTGGAAGATTTGGTATAAAAATATCCTATGCACGTTCAGAAAGGCCATTAGCAACTGCAGGTCAATTGAAAACAGCAGAAAAATTCCTGAATGATAGATTTCTCTGTCTATATGGTGATTCAATATATGATTTTGATCTAGCAAAAATGATGCATGAACATGAGATATCACAAGCTTTTTTATCTATGGCTCTACTGAAATATAAAACAAGATTAAAGTATGGTTTTATAGATGCTGACGAAGGAGACAATTTTGTTACTGCATGGAGAGAAAAACCAGAAGTTGAAGGTTTGATAAATATAGGTTGTTATATTATGGAAAAAGAATTTTTAAACATGATTCCAAACTCTAGTACTATTGGAATGGACAAAATTGTAAAGGAAGTAATTTCTCAAAAGAAAATTGTAAAAGCATTTACTATAGAATCAGGATTCATTGATATAGGAGATAAAAGGTCATATTTAGATGCATATAAAGAATATGCTAAAAGACTTGGAAGTATTTAGCCTAAACGAGATTAACTATTTTAAACATTTTTAAATAATTTTAAACATTTTTAAACATTTTAAAAAAACAAACTTCCCCTTATCGAAAACTAGAGCTTATAATTCAATTTCCAAATATTAATACATTTTAGATTTATTCTTGCATACCTTTGTTTTTAATTGTTGATGCATTGATTTATGGTTTAGAATTGATTCATATATAGTTAACACGATCTTTTTTTGTACTGTCATATATGACACGTCCAGATAATAATAAAATAAATTCTTTAGGCAAAGATGACGAAGGTACCCAAAGATTTTGTATGAGAAAAATGAATTATCAAGGATCTCTTATGTTAAACCTCTGCGATGAGGATTTGCTAGGCAAGAATATAGTAAGTGATTCCTTGAATATCAATATAACTTCTGATTTTTTTAATGAAACTGTAAGTGAAAATGAGATAAATCGATTGTTAACTAGGTGCTCTATAGCTAACTTGATTGGAAAAAGAGTTGTTGAAAAAACCCTTAGTTTGGGTTTGGCAAAAAAAGATAGTATTAAAATTGTTTCGGATATTCCTTTCTTGATGATATTTAAGTTTCAACAAAACTATTAAGAAATTAAATCTAATTTATTACTTTTATTAATATTTTACCAAATAGATATTTTAGATGCGATGTTTATAATATTATGAACTAAACTATTGAGTTATCAACGTACATTAAGAATTCAAAAAGAAAGAATTGGAGCCATTATTGGCAAAAAAGGCTCTGTTAAAGAAGAGATAGAGAAAAAATGCAAGATATCTATCGTAATAGATAGTGAATACGGTGATATAATATTAAAATCGAATAATACTAATTTTTTGAATATCATGGATTTAAATAAAGCATTAGAAATTGTCATGGCGATCTCCAAGGGATTCTCACCAGAACGAGCATTTAACCTGTTTAAGGAAGATAACAGTTTAGAAATTATTGACTTGAGAGATTATGTTGGCAAGTCTCCGAATTCATTATCCCGAGTTAAAAGTAGGTTAATAGGAGAAAAGGGAAAATCCAGAAGAACAATAGAGGAATTAACAGGGTCCTATATTTCTATATATGGACACTATATAGGCATAATTGGAACCTCAGATCAGATAAATTTAACACTTGAAGCTATTACAAGAATATGTTCCGGTAGATCTCATAAAAATGTATACAATTTTCTTCAAGAAATAAGAAGAAAAGCAAAAATTGAGAAAATGAAATTATGGGAGGAAAGCAATAATCTTACATTAAGGGAGAACCAATTATAAATATATAAATTATATTTAATTTGATTATTCAGTGTGAATAATTACGACTACGACGACGATGAGAACAACAAAGACGATCCTAATCTTTCTCGAAATTCTTCCTCCAGCCCTAAGGATAACAAAAAAAAAGTATCAACATCCTCCTATTATAAATTTAGTACGATTTTAGCAATTATTATAACTATTCCTGGTATTATAGTTTTATTTGTTCTACGTCATTATAACATAGATATAATATACCAAATAATTTTTAGTTCGCTGGCATTTTTCATATGTATAGGATTCTCTTTTAAAATTTCGAGCAAACTGACAAAGTATTACAAAAATTAAGAATTACAGAAATAACAGGTTTTGGATAATTTAATTATTTAATTTTTTATTTATTATTGGAATATTATTCTTTATTTTGTATTTTTAGATCCCCAACGTTTGAACATATTATTATCTATATCAAATTGATCAAGAACCTTTCCTACAATATGGTTTAATAGATCATCAATAGTAATTGGATGGTAATAAAAACCTGGCATTGCTGGTAAAATAGTTACTCCTAATTCAGACAATTTAACCATATTTTGTAAATGAATTTTAGAAAGTGGTGTTTCCCTAGGTACAATTACTAATTTTCTATTTTCCTTAATACATACACTTGCAGCCCTTGAAATTAAATTATCATCAAACCCATTTGCAATACTAGCCAGAGTTTTCATACTACATGGAATAATTACCATTCCTCTTGTTTTAAAAGAACCACTAGATATTGGAGCAGCCATATTTGTGTTATCATAATAATGAGATGCCAGATTTTTTAAGTATGTCACATCAAGATCGGTTTCGATCTTAATTGTTTTTTCACCCCATTCGCTTATAACTAAATGAGTTTCTAAATTTAAGGATTGCAGTGATTCTATTAATCTTACACCATAAATAACACCAGAACCACCGGTCAATGCCACGATTAGTCCTTTCATATTTGCAATTATTATTGACCGAGATGATAAGTATCTATCTATCACTCTCATAATTAATTTTTATAGTCCTTGTATTAAGTAAATTCTCATGCTAACTATTTTTGGTTCAATAGCTCTAGATACAACTAGAACATCTACAAATATACAAAATAGGATATTGGGAGGTGCAGCGACTTTTGCCTCATTATCTGCGTCAAAATACATCGCAACTAACATAGTAGGAATAATTGGAAATGATTTCCCAGAACAATATAAAAAAATACTAGAACAAAACCTGAATACTAAGGGAATTATTATAAAAAATAATGACAAAAGCTTCCATTATGATTCATCTTTTGACCCTACCTTGACAGTTAGAACTTCCAATAAAACAGAGCTAAATGTCATTGCTAATTTTGAACCTACTATTCCAGATGAATTTGTTGGTTCTAAATATGTATTTTTGGCTAATAATGATCCTATTCAAAACATGAAAATACAAGATTTATTTAGTAATCCGGATTTTGTATTGTGCGATACAATTGAATATTGGATTGTCAATAAATATGACCAAGTCTTGGACATGATACGAAAAGTGAATGGTATAACAATAGACATATCAGAAGCCAGACTTCTAACAAAGGAATTCAATATTGTCAAATGTGCAAGAAAAATTAAAGAACTAGGTCCAGAATTAATAATAATTAAAAAGGGTGAACACGGCTTTATTCTTTTTTATAATGATATAGTATTTGCGTCACCTGCAATTCCAGTTGAAAATGTAGTTGACCCCACAGGAGCTGGTGACTGCTTTGCAGGCGGATTTCTTGGTCATTTGTCTAAACTTGGAAGGATAAATGAAAATACAATTAAACAAGCTTCAATCTACGGAAATATTATGGGTTCTTTCGCTGTAGAAGATTTTGGTGTAAATAAAATTTTAAATCTATCGACTAAAAATATCGAGGAAAGACTAAAATTTTATAATAAATTAGTAACAATTTAGATTCTTATTTTTTCTTTTGATTATTTAACATGTTAAAGTTTATTTTATTTGTTTGCAATTTTTTATATTTTTGTTACTTTTTTTATATATCATAATTAAATTTTTTGTATCTTCTAATTTCTTGTAAAAGTAAATTTAAAGTTTCGACTGGAGATAATGAATTTATTATGTATCTTCCAATTATAAAATAATCTGTTCCAGCATTAATAGATACTTGAAGCGAACCACCTTGGGTTATCAACCCTGGAGAATAAATTGGAATATTATCATTTAATTGAGAAATTTCTTTTATGATATCATCTTTTGTACCACCTATGACAATACCATCTGAGCCACTAGAATAAGCATAATAGTATAATAATCTATACATAGAGATGATATCTCCCTTTATGGAGTTCGCATATTTTTTATCAGATTTATCATAATCAGATTGTTGCAGTAGAGATGGAGAATTAGTAGTAGATAGAGATGTTGAAGGCGTTTGAGAATCATAAAAAGAAGGAACCACTACATTGAGACCATATCCTTCAGACGAAGAAGGATGACTCATATAGACTAGAGAAATTACTCCAAAATTGATAGAATGTGCATATACAGTAAGAGATTTCATTTCAGTTATTCCTATAAATGGATTTACAATTACTGCATCAAATCCTAATTTCTTTAACCGGTTGATGGTTATCATATTTGTGTTTCCTATATCATTAAGTTTTAAATCAGCAATACTCTGAAGATTAAATCTATGAGCAAAAAAATTAAGTTCTATAATTTGAATATTTGTTAAAGATAACAAAAGATGGAAATTTACTTTTATTGCACAAATTTTAGATTCAGTAGCAGAGATAATTTCCTTACATTTGATGAACAGTCTTTTATTGTTATTATCAAAATTTTCCAAATTAAAATCTAATGCTAATATAAAAGGACTTTTTTTTTCCTTGGTAGATTGAGTTATTCTAGACTGATAAGAATTAGAAGGAGATTTTGAATCATAGTATTCAATATCATCAACCATCATTTATCACTAAAGGATGTTCGTTTGCTAATTTTATGATTTTCAAATAAATATAACCATGATTTTCTATTGAATTTGTAAATGTGGGCTTTTCAGATCTTTGTGTAGAATACTTTAAAAAATTAGCAGGCAAGCCTTCAATATTTACATAGTAAAAATAGATCACAGAATCACTCTCTAGAAAATTGATTGAAGTCCCTAATGTATATCCATTCTTCTTTTTATTTTCAATGAAGATTATTGGTAAAGGAGGTTCATCATAAATAGTTTTATATGCTGCTATCTTTGCCAGGCTATCTAGATCTCTAAGCATAATATTTGTATAGCTCAATTTCTTGCTCTTTCTGGATCTTTTTTGCATTGTTTCAGGTAATTTTTCAATATTAATAATCGGAGAATAGACAAATAGGGGATTTGAAGCATTATCAACTAAAGCTACGGTTTCTGATACTCCATGACACCTATAAGCTATAAATTGATTCGAAAAATTTGAGTTTTGAGATTTAGTATAATAGAGTATTGGTATTCCATTAATAAATTCAGTTTGAACTGCAAAAATATGATCATTTTGTAATTTCATAGAAAAACAAGGTAAAGGAGCTCGCTCTAGAGCACATACTAAACGAGCAAAATTATTGAGATCACAGATCTCGATATAAAATGGTGACTTAAATTCCAAGCAATTAATTTCAAAAATATTAGATATTAATATTTTACACTTTAATTTAGATTCAAGATAAAAAAAATTTATTAAAAATTGCAGAAAAATCAAACTAATATTAATAAGCTAAATTGTCAGGCATGAATTTGATTTGAAATATTATCTAAAGTCAATATTTTTAGATTTTAACGATAGAGAGTTTATTCGAATAAAGTAGATTATCACTACTTTGATTAATAAAAAGATAATTCAATTTGTCTCAGTGTATCATTAGGTATTTTTTGGAACCTTTCTTCTGAATCTTCAATATCGCTGTTGTTATTTCTAGTAAAATTAATTGCTCTATTTTCCGTGACCAGCCCATAGAGTCCGTTTAATTGAATAATTACAACTATTATTGCAATTACCGAAATGGCGCAAATCAGCTTTTTATAATTACTTTCCATCGTAAAAAGTTTCTTTTATAATTTTCCTCATATATTTCAATGTTATTAGAAGATTTCATTACTTAAAAGAAAAATATTCATCTCGTCAAATATTATTGATTAATATTATATATTGTTAAAAGTTAAAAATTCCCCTCTCAAATTTCTATAGGGAAAGACAAAATGGAAAATAGCGATTTACAAATAAATCATATAATTCAAAACTGCAAAAAAATGTTGTATAAAAATAAGAATAGCAATAATACAGAAAATGGTATAGATGATGAAAGTGTTTGGAAAGCGTATAGTTGGATAGAATACTCTATTCTTATACTTAGATTAAAAAAATACAATCTATTGGATCAACCATTGCTCAAAGAATCAAATAATTCTGTCAAACCCAAAAAAACCAAAGGGGATGAAAAAAACATGTTCCAAGAGATTGAAAATTTATTTTCATCTCTAAATTATAAAGATGAAGAAAAATTGTTAGATTCATTACGAAGTATACGTAATCTTTTAAAAATAATTGTTAAAAATCGTCAAAAGATAAAAAATAAGAAATTAACTAAAAATACATAAAAGTACTTTAAAAATTATTTATTTCATCGTATACGGGATCGTCATTATGTATTCACTATTTTTTTTATTGTTGATTTCTTTAACAGGTTAAGCAGAGTTAGTGTTGTTATAGTAGTGTTGTTATAGTAGTAATCTTGTTGTAGTGTAGATAGTAGAGTATATTTTATTTTTGTTCATTTATTCAAAATTAATCAATCTATCAATCAATCAATCAATATTATTATTTTTATTGTTGTTGTAGATAAAGTTACAAATGAATCTGACCTTTACGTAAATACTAGTCAACAATGAAGTAGATAGATAAATAAAATCTATCTCATTTAATCAATCAATCCAATC
>DATFCH010000568.1:0-4247 GCA_035253345.1 Nitrososphaeraceae archaeon | reverse complement strand
TTACAATTTTATTTTTTTAAATTATTATCTTTTTCCTTTTTTTGGTCTAAAACCATTTTCAATTAAAACTTTGTAAATTTCAGGAACTGCAAAACAAAATCCAATATGCAGACAGTCAGTTTTTTCACAAAAATCACATTGTAGTTCTTTCTTTTTTGAATTTATATATATTGTAACAAGTTTATTCATTGTGTTATCTTTAATAACTATATGATTATCTATAGCAGAAGTAAATTCTAAGAAAGGACCATATTCTGTTATTTGTTTAGTAAATTCTATTGTATTTTTTAAAATTAGGTCTAAATAAGCTGTGAATTTTTGATTAGAAGGTCTTTTTTTATCTTTATTGTATAGTTCTAATAAACTGTTTTTAACCTCTTCTCTTACTTGTACTGTTAACCATCCTTTCTTTTGTGGCATATTTTCTATCTTTTTATTTAGGTTAAAGTATGATATAACCTTTATTTTATAAAATTATCTTTATCGTTAGGTTAAATTAGCATAAAGGTTAATTAATACCTTATGTTAAGTTAGGTTAATGGCACAAGGTATAATAGTAAGATTTGCAAATAATACACTTAAAAAAAAAGATGGAATCAAATATTACTTTAAAAAATTTATAACAATAATTATTATTATCCAATCTCTTCATTTCAACAGATAACTATGCAATATTGTAAGCATAAATGATAGATATTGAAATGTTCTATAAAATTGAAAATCAATTTTTTGTATCAGCTCAGGATTACTTATTAAAATCATTCCAAATAGATATCAAAAAGAATTATTTAGTTGATTTATCAATAGGTAGTCCTACTCTTTTCCTAAACTTTTATAATTTAATTCCTAAATTGGCTGTTAAAGCATTATTGCCAAGAAAGCATAGTGGTTTAGACTCTCCTACTGTAATGATCATTGATGGTAATATTAGAGGTGAGTCAACTCATTTAGATTTTTACAATTTCGTAGATTATGTCATTCAGTACGGTATGAACGTTAATTCAGCTTTAGAGAGAATAATAATAGCAAGATCTTTTACTGCTCATCAACTTGCTAATACAATAATTTGTAATCTGACTAAAATGATTCAAAAGTACAAATCAAATATTGTAATAATTACAGATTTATTTGCTACAGATGAGCAATTACATATTTCTGAAAGAAGATGGCTTTTGCAACATATGGTCAAATCTATAAATTGTATTTCTGAATCAATAATTACGGTTATTTTCTCTCCTGTTATGATAGATGGATTTCAAAAAGTTATTGGAAACAAGATACGAAAATCAAAAAATAATAAAAAATACAAGAAGTGTGGCGAAAGTGAATAGATCTATTCAATCTTTTAGAATAGCTGCATTAATAGAAAAAGATAAAAAATACATACAACTTTTAGATTCAAGAGATACTATTTTAAAATTACCTTAGTACAAAATGAATAAAGAAAAATCTTCTTACAATCTTTTTCCATATGATGATATAGTTACAAAAGAAATAGAATCATGGAAAAATTACGCAGATTGTCTACGAAAACAAGATAAAGAATTGTTTTATGGAGTGATTAATAGATGTTACAAATATTCTTCAGCGATTACTGCAAAAGGAACAAAATATTCTACTACTTCAATGCTTGTGTCTATTTTAATTGAATATAATAAACATCTCTCTTATGATACAAAATAAAAACTAAATGTAATAATTTTAGGAGTGAATAATAAAATTCATATTGGCTGGTTATTTGATGCATATCAATCTAAAGATAATAGCAAAATAATTTTCTGGATCAGATTAAAAGAGGATTCAAAGGATGGTAAAAAAAGATATGTTCGGATTGAAGAAAAATGGCAAAATTATTTTTTTGTTGCCTCTAATGATAAATCTAAATTTAAACAATTAGTTCAAAATAATAGTATTTTATCCTTAATCAGCTCGTATGACTTTGTTAAGAAGTTTGAAACAATCACAGATACAAAACAATCTACAGTCTTGAAACTTAAGACATTGGGTAAAAAACTGAAATTAGCAAATATAATTGAAATAATGAATGGATATAAGGACTTTAGATTATACAACGTAGATTTACTTCCTGAACAACAATATTTTTTTGATCATGACATTTTTCCATTAGGAGTTTTTGAACTAACTGAGAATAAATCAGGTTTGGTTTGGAAATCTAATAATAATGACAAAATAGGATCTACTGATTATTTTCTTCCATATTTTGAAAAAATTCATATCAAGCTTAACTTTCCAAAAGGTAAAATTGTAAAATTAGCAGACGATGAGATAAATTCTATTAGCATTGTACATTATCAGAATAATGATAAAAATCAGATTATAGATATTACAGACAAATCTGAAAAAAAACTATTACAAGAATTAATAAAAGTTGTTCGAAGTATAGATCCAGATTTTATTTTTACTGAAGATGGAGACTCATTTACCTTTCCTTATTTGATCTATAGAGCGAAAATAAACGGAATTGAATTGTGCCTTAGTAGAGATATCAATATACCTTTAACAACTCCTAAAAGAAAAGGTAGTTCATTTGTTTCGTATGGCAGATCTTATTTCAAACCCTCAACTATCAAATTATTTGGAAGAATTCATATTGACAAAAGTAATACATTCACAATCAGCACTGGTTCAGACTTAGAAGGTTTATTTGAAATTTCCAGATTAAGTAGAATGCCATTACATGAAGCATCAAGGGCTTCAATTGGGAGATGTTTAACCAGTCTGCATCTTTATAATGCAACAAAAAAAGATTTACTGATTCCTTGGAAACCATTATTAAATGAACATCCTAAAAACATGGTAGAACTTTTTTTAGCTGATAGAGGAGGACTAATATTAGAACCTGAGGTCGGAGTATATGAAAAAGTAGCAGAATTTGATTTTGTATCTCTATATCCTAATCTAATGATAAAGAGAAATGTTTCAGCAGAGACTGTATCCTGTGACTGCTGTTTTGACAATCCGTTATTTAAGATCCCAGACCTAAACTATCATATTTGCAATAAAAAAGGATTGGTTCCAGAATCATTAGAAATAGTATTAGAAAAGCGATTAAAGTATAAAGATTTAAAAAATAAAACATCTGATCCAATATTAAAGAGTATTTATGATAAAAGACAATCAGCACTAAAATGGATTCTTGTAACCTCTTTTGGTTATTTGGGATTTAGTAATGCGAAATTTGGACGAATAGATGCTCACATAGCTGTTTGTGCTTTTGCAAGAGATATTCTTTCTCACACAATGCATATTTCGGAAGATATGGGATTTGATGTCTTACACGGAATAGTAGATTCAATTTGGGTAAAGAAAAGATATGCTACAGAAAAAGACTATTTTAAACTAAAAGAAACAATAGAAAAAGAAACTCAATTTGATATTTCATTTGAGGGAATATACAAATGGATTGCATTTCTTCCTTCAAAAATTAATTCTGATCTTCCAGTACTAAATCGATACTTTGGAGTTTTTGAAGATGGGACTGTAAAGATTAGAGGAATCGAATCAAGAAGACATGATACGCCTCAATTTATGTCGCAATGTCAAAATAAAATTTTAGAAATATTGGCACAGGGAAATTCAATTTATGAGATTAAACAAAATAAAATACCATTGATATTGAATAAAATTGAAGATTATCTTTCTTTATTAAAAAATCATAAAGTTGATCCTGAAGATTTGGTATTGACCAAGATACTTACCAAGGATTATGATAAATACGATAGAACAAGAAATACATTAGAGAATAATGCTCTAAGACAACTTGAATTAAATGGAGAATATCTAAAAGCTGGTCAGATATTACAATATATTATAATTGATAATAGTACATCTAAAACAAAAAGAAGAAGAGTAATTCCTTTACAATTATTAGAAAATAATAACAATAATTATGATGTTAAACGATATTCTAAATTATTAATAGATACTTGCAACACACTATTAGAACCATTTGGAATAGCATTTGATAAAAATCTACAATCATTATATTCATTAGACAATTATTATTAATTTTTAAATAATTTTAGAATTAAAACTCATTGTAATAGTGTTCGAAATTTTAATAATCTTCTAGTATTGGTTTTGGTTTATATACTGACTAACATAACTTCGCTAATCTGTCTTCCTAAATAGATACTTGATAATATCCAGATTGAATCTTGTATTCATATAGTAACAACAAATTTTGTATTTTAGAGAATTAAATGTTGGATGATAAGTAGAAAGTA
>DATFCH010000567.1:0-2667 GCA_035253345.1 Nitrososphaeraceae archaeon | reverse complement strand
CTAACATTTTTTGTTATAATGTGTACATTGCATTTATTATGAAATGGAAAATTAAAGAAATGTGCTGCCTTTATAAAACCATTAATAATTAACAATAATTATATAAAAAAAAATTTTTTTTTAGTTAATGATATAAATGCTAAGTGGCTATAATAACATATACTTGGTAAACAATTGTTATGATTGTTTTTTAATGTACTACATACATCAAAATAAGGGCGTCAAAAAGAATTAAATAATTAGCATTCTACCATATTATGTATAATATCTGATTGGAGCATTAATAAATGGTTTATTTGTATCACATCGCTTTATTGTTCGAATTAATGCGCGTCATTCAAAATATTAAAGTGACCAGTCTCGTGTAAAAAGCTATCATTTACTAAATATATTCCTATTAATCAATCATTATAATCATAATATTAATTTATTAACAAATTCTTTTTATTTTTAATATGATCCCAATTACGTATGAACGCATCCACAATCAAAATTAATGCATCACATTCTTCATATTGCTATTTTTGTCGAACAGTCAAAATGTATATATTATAGATCAATTGTTTACGTAATTTAAGAAAGAGTTACCCCCATTAGTTATTTCCAAAAAAGGTTAGTTATGCTTAGTACTAATTTTAACTATAAATACTGAACAATTAATATTTATAACTCACAGAAAAATGGTGTTTAAGGCAACATTTGCGGAAAAATACGAGGTACATATTTTGTTGATTAACAAAAAATTAAACGTTGTGTTAATTTTGTTTAAATTCAGCTCCATCAAACGGTCGATCATAAAAATGACGAAGGATATAGCAGTATTGTTAATTCCGATGATTATGAGAGAAGGAATGTAGCATACGGAACTTGCCCCAAATGCAATCAACCCGGGACAGGAGAGTATTGGTGCAAGGATTGTTCTTCCGACAAATTTAGTAAAGATTTTAAACATTGGTCTAGTGGAGATGTCGATATTGATAATATTATTAAAGATATTCAATTAAGAGCAGTCCATAGAAGCAAAGTAATCGAATGGATTCCGTTTGAAAATTTATCTGAATCAAATCAGTCGAAAGTTTTTAACTGGAAGAATGGAAATATCTATCGATTAGATTATAATTCTGATCAATGGGAAAGAAATTCTAACGTTATCGTTACTATTAAGGAATTCAACAAAAATAACAGCAAAATTGTATGTATAAAGTATTGTTATTTTAATAATTTAGTATTAATTATTATTTATATTTAGCATTTAGAAGCACTTAATGATATTTATCAAATGGATTTGCGAACAATTTATGGTATAACATCGCCGCAACCAAATCAGTACATGATCGTAGTTCTACATGCTGAAAGCAAATTTATAAGGTTTACTCAGAAGTTCGACAATAAGAAGGTTATAGTTGAAAGATTATTTGTCGTTGCACGAGCTCTTAGGGCTATACATAATGCTAATTATGTTTATACAGAGCTAAGTGAAAAAAGTATTTTGCTTACAGATTGCAATGAAGTATATTTGGATGTAATGAATGTGTGTAAAAGTATTGATGCCGAAAATAATCAATCTTCGAATGTGCATTCATTTGGGACGATTTTAAATAAATTTCTAGTAAAATTCAATGATGAGCGTATGCTTGAACTTATACATAAATGCTTGTTAAATGATGAAAGATTAAGACCAAGCATTTATAATGTAGTTAATGATTTACAGAATATTCATAATTCTTATGATAGTGATTAGTGAAGGGTAATAATTTAGGGATTTTGAATTATTGAAATTTTTAAATTGAAGTAATTTATTATCAAAATTAATTAAATAAAAAAACTTATATTTGACGATTTTAACTTGGCGTAACTACATTCGCAATAATTTAGGCCAGATTTATATTGATAATTAACTGTTAAGGATTTAATTATAAACAATTTGTAATAAACAATTTATAAAATGATGAGTATTTTTTTTTATTAATTTGAATAATAATAACTAATTTCGTTAAGTTTTGTCAAATAAAAATATTTTAGAGCTCTCCATCACAGAATTATAACATGTAGAATGTATTATTTCGATGCCTATAAGTAAAGTACGAGATCGATCTTTAAGTATAAAGTCGTTCACGTATATTCTAACAGTGTTGTAAAAATCGAATAATGTTCGTCGGACCTGCAGAGCCAGTGCGTGATGATTAATTATTTTTTGCTATAAAAATCGAATAATGTTCGTCGGACCTGCGCAGGACATGATAGGCTTGGTACCGAAAGTCTTTGATCTTCGTCCGTGCATGATGATATTTCCAAGATGAATGCCTATATTTGGTATATAGTTTGTCAATCAATTTGAGACGATTTCCGAAAATTACTCGGTACTAACATACATCTTACACGCCGATTTTTGTAGACGCCGTGAGCCAGTCGGAGACGCTCATACTTACGGAACATATTTATTAGTTTCCTGTCTACACGATAAAATTATTGTAGGTTGATATCAATTGTGAATTTTAAAATATCGCAGATCAAAAACTTTTATTCATTTGTTAGATAATTCCGAAAAAAAATTATGAATCGCAATTACTCGCTACCCTAATTATAGATTGATCTGATAATTTAAAAATTCATAAATAGATAATCATATTAAATGAAAATTTGAAATTGATTGCGTCGTTGGATGTT
>DATFCH010000566.1:0-3705 GCA_035253345.1 Nitrososphaeraceae archaeon | reverse complement strand
TGTTAAAGGCTACAATATAACACTCGTAAATACCTTCGATATCTACAACAAAGCAGGAACATAATAACATCAACTGTAAAAATAGTCATATTTAAAATCTTATTGAATTATGCTTCATTTATAAATTTAATTTGATAAATTGAAATTATTTAATTAATAAATAAACATTGAATATAAAAAAAAATGAGGATAGGTTATTCTACTAAAACAACACCTCTCATGAAAGGATGAATAGAACAATGATAGCTGAAATCTCCCTTTGAATCAAATGTATTATCAAACGTATCTCCGGGAGATATCGGACCTGAGGCAAATGATCCATCGTCCGCAGTCACGGTGTGCTTTATAGAATCATCATTTCTCCATGAAATAGCAGTAGCTGGAGATATAGTGATTTCAGGTGGAACAAACGATTCTAAATTACTTTGATCGGCTGCTCCTGGTGCAATAAATACGTCTTCCGATTCTTGAGCTAAAACATTGTTTAGATCAGTGCTACTAAATAAAGTAGTAAATAGACTCATAGTAACGAGTACTAATAGGAACATTTTCTTCATTACAAATAACTCAATAACCATATATTAAAAATTATGTATTTACTATTAAATCCATAGATTTTCGTTTTTAACTCGATCACTAAATAATTTTAAAACTATGAAAAATAAGAAATTAATATTGAGCTGAATATTTAAGAATATATTTTAAAATGAAATTAGTTTAATTGATTTATTATCTCTTCTTTTTATTTCTTCTATCAACTAGCAATGCTTACTGTATGTGAATTAACTTTATTTTCAGATTTGTTTCTCACTTTTTCATTATATCTATCAAATTTTCTCTCTACCAATTTAAGTTTTGAAAACATAATGTAAATAAATTAATATATTTGGGTAAGTATATACCTACAAAAATAATAATATAAAATAAAAAGAAAGTAGTTAGGTGTCTAATTAATATGAACTATTATACTTTAACAATATTATAGCTGATAAAGAAGATATTTATCGATATGAATGTACTTGATATATGTTAGGATGACGGGACAACTTCTAGTATTAGCTTAATGAAAATACATGTTCAATATATTTTTCTTCTAGATGTTGTCAAATATTCAATTTATATTCGACTATCTAGAATGCAATATCAATATTAATAAATACTATAATTTAGTATATCGAGAATATCTCTAGCTGTAATTTATTGTTGAAAATATAAATTAAAAAATATACCTTAATCTTTTATGATATATCTTTAAATTTATTAACTTTGTTCAACGATTTTTAAATATGCTAGAGTGTAATAAAAGGTTAGCAATTCCAGTATCTGCAAAAAAGTTATAGCCTTCCTCTGTATTGGGTAAACGGAAGGCTATGGCTAATGTTTTATAATTATAATGTTTTATAATTATAATGTATCTGCAAATTTTTCATAATAATATCAAGTTAATTTATTTAACTAATTTAGTTATAAACGTAAAAGAATATTATAACCACAACATTCTATAATCAAACAGGGAATAAACAATCAAGATACGTTAAATTAATGGGACCAAATATTTCATATTTAAGTTATTAAGATTTCTATATATCATAGAAAAATAAAGGTTTTCGTGATATTGCAACCATAGTACTTGTTATAATTGAAAAGTATAAGAGGAAAATGTATATTACATTTACGGAATAGTTTATGAGACACATACTCAGAGTTTATTTCTAAAATTATCCAATAGACTTTTATATAATATGGAGAAAAAATTTACTGATATAATTAAATATCCTACTTGAAAGTATAATTCATCTTATATTATTTTCAAGGAAAAAGAAAATTGACTTCAAGTTATAACTTACTATACTCATATAATAGTAAAGTTAGCTTTCCTCTATTGATTTGTATATAGTCGAAATTACAGATCCATTGAAGATGTATCCTAGCTATTATTGGCAATAAGCGAGATCTCATTTTCCTTTGCATTTTTGTAATTCTTTTGTATATCGCAATTTATCATAATTTTACAACATTCTAACACTTCTAATTGATAGATAATCCTACTAATATGTTCTATCTCTCCTCTTGCTATTTTCAATTCATATTCCAACTTTTTAATTCTAAAATTTACTATTTGTTTTAAATGTTCAAGACTATAATTTTTTTGTTTATTTAGAACCCATTGTAGTGTTTCTATTTGTAATTGTAGCATATCATTTACAATAGGATAATTTTGAGGTTTAATGTGATATTCTAAGGTTTTAATACCATCATCTATATTTTCTTCTAAGCTTCTTTGAGGTGATAATATCATCTATTTAATTGAAACTGGTATTATAAAAAAAAGAAATCACTTTTAATAGAGGGAGAGAGGGAAATAAACTGGTATTCAAATTTAATAGATAAATTGCATCTATATCTTACAATGTAAGCAAAAAATCACTATGTTCTAAAAAATTTTTGCTTGACAAGAGAAATATAAATATAGTATTATAATTTTTCTGAATAACTCATATGAAGTTATGATAGCGAGAAAGTTGATTCTACTTGTAAAAATATGCTTAGAACCGCACAATGGAAATATAGTATATGTATTAACAAGATCTTAAATTAGTCTATAATATTATTATATAGGGATAAGAGGTAATACAGACTTACTATTCTCTTCTATTATACCAATTTCGTTTTGTGGCTATTATTTTAGTGTCTGTAGATTGATTTTTTTACTTATTCGAATCGATGCTATATAACCCTACAACGCAAAATATAAAGATTATTTATATTGACCTTCTGTAGGTAAGGCCTTATTTTGGCTAGTCCAGTGTTTGCCATTCCTCTTTATTATAATAGTGAGTAGAGAGCGGGACCGAAACCCTTTTTATGATTTACTACAGGAGATAAATATAGTTAGATTTATTGTTAAAACAATTTTATAATCAAAACAAGCATTTTTGACTACAATACAGATTGATATTGATAGATTGCTAGATCTTTCTCGACACGATTCAACATTAGGAAGAAGTTTAAAACGCTCTATTCTTGAACAATTAAAAAGTTAGACGTCTAATCTAATTTAATATTAAATAATGTAAAATCTTGAATCTATTTACAGGGTTCAATTCCTCTAACCTATATAGGTTTATTCTATTTCTTTAATATCAAATCAATAAAATGAAACAAGCAAAGTAAACAAAATTTTCTTTAATTTTATTATTCTGATATGTTATCTCTGAAAAAAATATATTTTTTTATAATAATTAAAAAGAACTAAACAATTTAAGATAAAAAATACAAATAAAAAAAATAAAGTTAAAAGAATCGAATCCAATAATAATATTATATGAATATAAGTAGATAGATGTTTCCTATAAAAAGATTAGAAAAAATGCATGAGGAACTCTATCTTTATTATTTACAAGTAATTACTTATCCAAAAAAACAGGATCCACATTACCAAGATATAGCAACTAATTTGTCAAAGAATATGGCAGAACTAGAAGATATCATTGAAGGAATAAAAAGATACAACATCAATAACAAAAATAACCCATTAATTCATATAATAAATCAATAATAATTTTTTCATTAAAAAAAAATTATCAGAACGTCTTTTAGGCAGATTTAATTTTTAAAGAACCAACACTTATAATAAAGCTTCAAGGAACTCCAGCTCTGAACAAGTAGATATAGAATCAGAAGTTTTTTACTATTAGAATTAGA
>DATFCH010000565.1:0-2065 GCA_035253345.1 Nitrososphaeraceae archaeon | reverse complement strand
CAGCTAAAGGATTAGATGGTGATTTTGGAGTACTAGATCTTGAATTCGAAGATGATCAAAAAACATTAAAAGGTTCTTTTATTGAAAATGGAAAGAAGAAAAAGGTATTGGACGAATTTAAAATTATAAAAGATAGGTAATCTTCAATTAACTGATTATGTCAGCATTACTTTTATTTTTTGTTAATAGTTATTGAATATGTTTGAGTTCATTAATAACATTTGACATAAACTAAAAAATAACCTTTACTTTTTATGGTTCTATGAATTCCCCGTCAGATTTTTAAAGATAAAAAAAATCGTTAGATAGACAAAATAGATATATGGATATTAAGAATTGAAAATGAGTATGTCATTTTCCAAACCATCTATGAATGTGTCACAATTTGCCCTCTTTCTCACTGTTAGTTTTATTATTTTGACTCTATTTGGTATAAATAATAATTCCTTTGCGATCGAAAATCAGCCTATCAAAAATGAGAATGAATTTAATATTATAACTACTGCTGATGTTGGCTGTTCATTGAGAGCACAGGAAAATATCAAAAATATAGAGAAATTAAATCCTGAATTATTCCTTGTTTCAGGAGACCTTAGTTATGAGAAGACACCTGATTGTTGGTTTGATATGACCAAATCAATTGATTCAAAAACTAAGATAGCAATAGGTAATCATGATGATTATGAAGAAGAAGGAATTACTGGAGAGCAATTAGAAAAAGCATATATGGATCATTATAATTTAGATAAATCCTATTATTCATTCGATTATAGAAATGTTCATGTGTTATTACTAGACACACAATTAGAGCCTTGGATTGATACAGTAGAATCTACAGCAGTGGTAAGTGAACCTGATGCAAAAGTTTCAGCCCTAAAGATAGATAATGAACAATATCAATTTGTACTTGAAGATTTAGAGAAATAATAATAATAATAACTATTCCATGATGCGGGATATTTAGGTAAAGGTTGTAATGGAGGTAGTATTCGAAAATTATTTTTTTGATTTCTTGTTCTAATTTTTCTTTTTCTGCCTTTAGATTTGAATGAGTTTGATAAAGATTAGTAATATCATGAGCAACTCGAAGAACATTTTCTATACCTTTTATAGGTATTTCATTTCTTAATAGAAAAGAGTCTATTTTAAATAAATAATCTAAATGAAATTCATTCTCATTGAATATGTTATAGAGTCTTTTCATATTGTTTAATCTCAAAAATTCAGTCCAATATTTTCGTGTCTCTTCAAAACACATATCTAATTCGATTGCAACTTCAACAGGATTCCTTCCTTTTAAAAATAATTCATAAGCTCTACTACTTTTTGAAATCCTTTTTACCTGTTTTTTATCACCATTATTATTTTTACTAGAATCTTTTTTTCTTTCTTCTAATTCTATTTTATTTTCATATTCTTTAATTATTTTTGAAATATCTCGAAATGACATATGAACATCTATAGATATCTCTTTTAGGGTTTTCCTTTTTTATGAAGTTCAATAACCTATTCTTTTTTCGAATTTATTCATTAGTGAAAGTCACTGCAATAATATCATTGCAATAATATTAATTAAAAAAAGAGCTTAATAAATGGTATGTTGTTTTCAGTTAATTACCTTTTTTTACCATCTATTATCTACTGATACCTCCTATTTTTATCCAATTCAGTTTTATTTGAAGAATACCGTCAACTATGTAACTTCTATTTTTTAAATAATATTATTAAATCACTATTGTTGTGTTATTACAATATTATGGATATTTCAAGATTAAAAATAATATTAGACATTAATTACATAATTTTCTATGAAATTCTAAAATTTTATTTATAAAATGGACTTACTAAGATTTAAAGGTATTAGTACAAATCTAGTAATTTTTAAAATTTACTTATCCTAACAATTTGATTCAGTTACATAATTGTATCATATTCTTTTTAAAGGAAATTGTTTAATTTAGATTAAAATATGCAAAATCGTCAATATTATAATATTATTAATATTGTTAACACTTCATTATATTACACGCGGATACTCACTCCAATGTTGTTTTGTTTTAATAAT
>DATFCH010000564.1:0-2402 GCA_035253345.1 Nitrososphaeraceae archaeon | reverse complement strand
TTGTAATAAAAATAATTTTTTCTTTGCTAATATTTTCTCTGGTAATTTCTTTTTTGTATATTTTAATATAGGATAGTCATTTCCTGCACTTTCACATTTGATGTTGTATAATTCTCCAAATAAGTCTTCGTCATTTATTTTGAGTCGTACTAATTCTTTACGTAATAATGAAATTTCAGAATCTTCAGGTTCTGATTCATTTTTTACTTTTAAATAATAAACACTCATCATCCATTTTTTTAAATAGGAAAATGAATATTCATTGATTTCTACTTTGTCTAAAACGCTAGAATAAAATGATTTATGTCTATGTTTCTCCCATCTATAAGGAATTTCTATCTCAAAATATCCATAATCTTTTTTTCCTTTAACATGCTTAGGTAAGAGTCGACGACTTCCTAACCAAACAGATAAACCACCTAAAACCATTGGTACTAATACAAAAATATAACTTTGATAATTATTCTGACTGTAAATAATTACTTGTTGAAGTAAAAACGGCGAAGCAAAGGAAAAAACTAATCCTCCATTATATGCTAAACTTCCTGCAAGTAGTCTAAAATGTTTTGGAAATCTACTCGTCAAAATAGCAGGTACCAGCGCCCAGGGCAAATTAGCAAGAAAAGCTAAATTAATTTGAAAAATAATTATAATTTGTGTGATAATATCTTTATTCGCAGATTCACTTATAGGGTATAATAGAACATAAACAAATATCATAATCAGTACAGAGGAAAGGATAATTTTAGCTATTTTCTTTATTAAAGTGAAATCTTGATTATTCTCTTCTTGATTTTTATTTATTAAATAAAGAATTCCTAATAGAATATGTCCCACAAATGAGTATAATGCGACAACGAAAGTGATAGTTTCTTCTTGAAATAAATTAGGAAGGTTAAATCGAAATAATAATTCAGGAGTTACTATTACTGTAGAATAATACATGTACATTAAACCAGTAACAATAAGCCATAAATTTAAAAGAACATGGCGATATTCTCTATGATTTAATAAATCTCTAAGTGAGTTATATCTACTGCTTAAAGAAAGAAATTTCGAGTAATATTTATTATATTCAGTCTGGTTAGTTTTATTCATATAACAAAACCAATATATAGAAACGATTGATAAAAGGATAAGACCGATAATAGAAGTTAATTGAATCTGTAGAAGATTGGAATTAGGCAATAAAATTCCCAATTGGTTTCCCCATTCTATGACATTTACAGAATATATTGATATTAGTATGATAACCATTGATTCTATTAGAAATGAAACAGTTAATCCTGTTTGGATGAAGGCACTTTTCATACCATACCTTTGAACTCCTCTTCTAAAATCATCTTCCTTGTTTGAATTAGGATTTGGAAGTGGATTATCTTCTTTTCTATAGAATTCTTCTAAAGTAAAGATTCCCAAATTTGGCCATATTCCTCCAATAAAAAAACCAATAAAGAATCTGATTATCATAAAAAGAGAGATAGCTAGATATATGTCTATTAATTTAAAAATTGAAATTACGAAAATTTGAATTAAAGTAAGTATAGCTAAACTGACAATAGAAAGTATAGTTATTCTAATTCCATTTGTATTAGCAGAAGACCCTAAAAATAAACCACCCAAGAATCTTGCAATAAGACTAATAGAAAGTGTTAGAGAGACCATTAAAATAGATGTGATAACATCTGTTGATGGAAAAATTTCAACCTTTATTTCCCGAGCTAAAGTAGGTATTTGGACAAAAATAAATGCACTTGAAAACCATGTCAGAAAACACATGATTATAGGCATGTATTTCCTAATTTTAATAAAAAAAAGACGGTCTGTTACATTAAAAGGCATAAATAAAAGCACCTAACCTCATAGAGTTAAAATTTGTATTTCTAGTAAATAATATGAAAATATTATTCAATGTAGTTTCTCATCCATAAGAAAAAAGCAATTGGGCCACCAATAAAAGCAAATATAATGAACCATTTAAAATAGTCAGAAATTAACTTAAAATTCTGTGTTAGGTTTAATAGAGAATTATCCAAATTTTCATTCATTATGTTAATTACAAAAGGGTAATTATTAGAGTATTTAGCAATATTTTGTATCTCACTTTTTGAACAATAAAAGGTATCATTGAAATTCCCATTGTGTTGATTAGAAATATTCCAATATTTCCTTATCTCTTCTATGACGCTATTATTTGTTAATTCATTGCAATAAAAGTCCTCCTCCTTTGTTTTATTGATTGAATGTGTATATGCATTTGCTTTGTTGTACAAGTCAGTTATTTTAGATGTTATTGTGTTATAGAAACCCAAGACTAAAGAATCTTTACTTTTATTATCTGAATTTTCTTTTTTATCAATGATATTATTAGATTTATTTGTTTGTGTATATTGTGCTTCAGG
>DATFCH010000563.1:0-2607 GCA_035253345.1 Nitrososphaeraceae archaeon | reverse complement strand
GTTTCTGAGAACTATTACTATCAATCCAAATTGTCATAAATTATTTTTCCTTAATCAAAAAATTCAGGTGGGTTTACAAAAGCCCAATGAGATGGTTTAAAAGGCAACCAATGATATTCTTTGCAATATTCAGGATATCTTTCATAATAAGAAATGTTTTTATCTAACGCAACATTATACGATCCCTCTGTAAATGAGTTTAAACTCATAATTTCTGGTGTGGCTAAACATGTATGAGCATGTTCAATTGATTTTCGACATTTATCACAATCATTCCATAATAAAACTTTCAAATTAAATGGAGGTTTCTCGTCTTGTTCTTTAAACCATTTCAACATTTCCAATCCTGTTGTAAGTTATATTATTATCTAATCTAATATCTTTGTTTAGAAAACTCCAAATCTCTCCGGTTTGCATAAACACAATCCATTCATTATCCATTTCTATACCTCTATCAATTAAGAAATTGGCATAACCTTTACCTTTAGGAGTGTGTACAGGAAATACTGGATTCAATTGAATGATCATTGTAAATCCGCTTTACATTGGTTGTTTTGATGAATCCACTCATTATTCAATAAGTTCATTGATCTCAAAAATTCATCATCATACAGTCCCATTTCTTGGCTGATTTTAATTAGATCATTGAATGCCTGTTCTTGTTTTTCATTCATTTTGATCCTCATAATCATAATTTAAAGTGCAATACATATCGCATAGACGTTCATGGATAAACATTAATTTTCTACGGACATCGTCTAATTTATCTGCATCTTTTTCATTTTCTGAATGCCAAAAAGTATTGTGTTTGCTAGTATCATCAAATATTTCATCGTCAAGTAATTCGCTTACAAGGATTTTGCATTTTCCAATATCTTCAAGACGTTTTATAATTAATTTGTGCATGGCTTCCAATTCCAGATAAGTTGATTATGATCTTCGTGAAAGTATTTACCATCTTCTTTGAATGCTCTAACATATTTACCTAAAAAATCAACTTTACCTTCACGTTCCACTCTCCAGACAGCCTCTTCCACAGGTTCTAAAGATCCATGATATCCATAAGTATCATCATTTCTAATGTCAATTAGCTTTTCAATTTTTTTAATAGAAATTGGCTGTCCAATATGAAGCAAATGAGCAACAGGCAACTTAGTTCCAATTCTTATTCTAAAATTTAAATATGATTCCCGTTCATGATCTTTAAGAATATCAAACGCAACAAAAGGAAAATCATTTTGAATCTTATATTTAGTTCCATGAGCCATTGCGAGCCATTCTCCAACAACTCTTTCGCCAACTTCTAAAAAATCAAATAGATGTTTGTGTTTGTTGATGAATTTTTCAAACATTTGAAATTGTTCCAATGCAGAATCCTCACATCTATGACCTTTTCTTGTTAATCCAACTAATCTACCATCTTCTAATCTTAAAACTCCTACATTAGCTCCGTCTAACTTTTCTTGCACTATAACAAGATCTTTATGATCTCTTGGTGTTTCTGTAAGAATTTTAGCTTGAGATTCTTGTAAACTATGATCTCCAGGTCCTAATCTTGATTTTGGTAAATGCCCAATACTTCCATAATTTTTAATTAAAATAGGTTTCATGTTAAAATTTCTCCAAACGTTTCCATAGATCCTTAAAATTTACTTTTAATGAACAAAGTCTTCCTGAATGATATTCGGCGATTCTTGATACCAAATAAATGGTTCTGATCATACGAACACTGCGTTCATTCTCTTCGCCCATTTCTTTTTTAAGCAAGTCGTGTTCATCTTCATAAAGCTCTATTAAATCTTTGGTGTCATTATAAAACGACATCATCTGATCTCGATCCCAAAGATCTAGGAAAGCATTTAATTCATCTTCTATTGATTTGTATTTTGGCATGATTCACTAATGTAAAGCGGGTTTACATCCTTAAATTTCAATATCGAAAGGTTCATTGATAGCTTCATAATCTTCGTTCATGATGCTGCAATTAAAAAATTCAGTAAAAAACTTGTCTCTATATCCCCAACCTTCATGAATATGCGAAAACAAATGCAACTTGGGTTTAATGCGATCATATTGTTTTAATAAAGCTTTGCTGCCAACATTCTGTTTAGATCGTGCTGTTAAATCTAATATTCCAAATGGTGGTGAATGGGTGATAAGAATATCAATGTCGTAAGGTATTAATGAAAACTTTTTATCCAAATCTTCTTCAGTGCCAGTAAAAGCAGTACAATGAGGATTAATGCCATCAAACCATAATGACCATGGTGATCCCCATATTTTTAATCCTTCAAACTCTAATCCTGAATCACAAAGATAAATATAATCTTCACTTTCTTTGTGATTTTTAGGCATTTCATTATCGTGATTACCAGAAATAAGAATCTTTTTTTTGTACTTTTGTTTTTTTAACCACATAAAAAAAGAAATTTCAGCCGATACAGAATTATTAGCAGTAAAATCACCTGTTAAAATTAAAAGATCACCACGTTCTAATTCAGGATAATGACCATGCATGCAACCTAAAGCAGTAATCTTAACCATCGTTATCCTTTTCAGTTTCAGGTATTGCTGAACAATGAAATCGAACTTCTTTTTTAATTTTAT
>DATFCH010000562.1:0-2466 GCA_035253345.1 Nitrososphaeraceae archaeon | reverse complement strand
ACTACAAACAATACAGAAATGATGACTACAAGAGAGATGACTACAAACAATACAGAAATGATGACTACAAGAGAGATGACTACAAACAATACAGAAATGATGACTACAAGAAAGAAATGAAATACGATTATGATTCCTACTCAAAAGACAATAAGAGAGATGACTACAAACAATATAGAAATGATGACTACAAGAAAGAAATGAAATATGACTATAATCCATATACTAAAGACAATAAACATGATGGTTCATATTCTTCGGGTTGGAAATGTAATGCCAACACTATCAATATTAATCCATACAACACCAAATCATTACTCACAGACCCACCAGGTAGAGGATTGGGAGAAGATTTATCAACACAACAACTATTAGAGAATCCAACTAATCCACCGACATTAGATTCGTTATTTGGTGGTGGATTGAACTTTGATTTCAAAAATATATGCGCAAACTTTGCTAATCAAAATCAAATAGGTATAGGCATCCCATAATAGAATAGACGGGCAACCACCAACATAGAGAAGAAAATTAGACCATAAATCAGAACTCATTTATCTCTTTTTTTATTTTTAAATATAATTTTAAAATTATTATCTGTTAATAAATCAGTTTTAATCTTTTACAATTTTCAATTTACTCGCTTTATCTTTTCTCCATATTTAATATGTTACCCATTTTTCCCATTTCATCAAGATATCATCAGAATTTAATTCCAGGTTTGGTATCTAATCTATAATTATAATAATTTAAGGAAAGAGTGTTACTAATTAATCTATTTTCTAATATGTAGAATGAGTTTAAAAATAAAAATGGCAATCACTGTTATTCTTTATATTCCTTATATGGCTGAGATAAGTTAAGGAAATAGATTTAGCTGTAAATGTCATATTTCTAATTTGTTGATCTTTAGATTATTTGAACGAAATAGAACATCCACCTTTATTATTATGTATTCTTTGTATTTGTATTTATTTGGTTTGAGTTTAAGAATACATCAAATACATTGGAGCTATTTAAAGATGAGAAGTGGGGAGTTATGTGTCTGAATGGAACTGAAAACAAAGATTTGGTTCATATCATACATGCAAAAGCAAAGAGTCTCTGCTTTTATAATAGATAAAACTCTAATACAAATTGGTAGCCAACATTTCTGGTTATGGATTTGTATTGAACCATTCACAAATCAGTGCTTGGAATACACATTTCAGAAGAAAGAAATATGTTTGTAGCAGAGAATTTTATTAGATCTCTTGTTTAGAAATATGGTAAACATTCTGTATATACTGATGGTTGCTTTGTTGCGCAACTCTTAACCAATCCTTTTACTATTCTAGTATAATTGACAATCAATTGGCCGATATACTCTGAAACTAGTTATACAATGATGCTTTTAGTATTATCTCCTTTATCATGTTCTCGAATCTGATAGCAGTAACATAATCTCCAAATAACCTCTTGATACATGAAAAGACTGGTTTATTTTTGATATTTTATTACAATTGATTTAGAATCTATATTGTCATGTATTGTTGGAGCTCGTCTTATCTTTATAGAACAGACGATTCGTTGTAATACATATGTCTGCACCAATTGACAATTTAGTATATTCTTTTGTAGTTTTGTTCTGCTGCTAGTATATAATATTCTTATGCATATGTAATTTTGAATCCAGTCGCATCTATGCCAGTAATTATGTATCTTGTACCTGTAAAGAGTATAAATGAAGAAATTATCTTTCCAATCATCACAATGCTGATTTTATCTGTAAATTTCTGTAATGTTGTGAAGGGAGGTATTCTGGATAATTGTAAAAATAATCTTAAATAATATGCTTTATCCAACCAATCTTTATACATTCGATAACTCTTTTCCTTCATAGTGTCTTATTGTACCTATGGCTATGTATTGCAATTTAGTGTGTAGATATGATTACTCATTCTATAGAGGTTTAATGGAACAGGACAGTGTTTGAAGATACCGAATAGTTGACTTGATATTATAACATATTTGGAATGTTCGTTCAATATTGAATTATAGGATATTGGTTAGCTATGATAGTTTCTACAATGCCTCTTGGAACATAAAAAATCATTAAATGCCAATTCTACTATTACAATATTTATAAAATGAATTATGACCCAGTCTCAATTATTTTAGAAGTTAATTAAATAAATGAAAAAATGATTATGTCTTTCTAAAATAGTTACGCATTAATGATTATAAATAAATGCAATCTAATAGTCGATTAATTATTCATTTTAATTCTAGTAACATATTTTATTATATTTATCTAAAAAAGATAAAATAAAGATTGCTTTCTCTTATTATCTTATCAAATATATTTCTAAAAAATCAACAATTAGAAGAATAGCTTCAAAAAATCTTCATTAATCAATCGTATTTCAAATATATGTATAAAGATTCTTATCTAACAATGAACAACAAAAATAGTGCAATATTCCT
>DATFCH010000561.1:0-4050 GCA_035253345.1 Nitrososphaeraceae archaeon | reverse complement strand
CAAATCAAAATAATAATTCAAATTATATTTATAATATCGACGAATCATATATTCTTTTCAATTGGTCAAGAAATAATTTATATTATTACCTAGCTTAAAAATCAATAAGAAAAGGTGAAATAAATGTTGAAATATATATTTTGGATAGCCTTCCTTTTAATAATATTATCAGGTTTAATAATAAATATTGCAAATCTAGGATATGCTCAAGGCCAATCTTCAGATAATATTCCGATCCTTGGAAATAATCAAGCAATAACTTCTTTTAATTTTGCCGTTGCTGCAGATTGGGGATGTGATGATAATGCTCAAGCAACTGTGAAAAATATTCAAAGCAAGGATCCAGAACTTGTTATTGCTAATGGAGATCTGAGTTATAAAAAATCTGCTGAATGCTGGTTTGAATTAATTCAGCCATTTAAATCAAAGATGAAAATAGCAATGGGAGATCATGAATATAGTGATACTAGTGGTGGAGCAACTGGTGTTATTAATCAATATTTAAAACCTTTGAATCTAACAAAAACCTACTATTCTTTTGACAAGAATAATGTACATTTTACCATTATAGATCCATACATTGACTATGGTTCTACTTCCGATCAATATCTATTCATTGAAAATGATTTAAAAACTGCTTCCAAAAATCCAAATATAGATTGGATATTTGTTGTTGAATCGACACCTATGTACACATCGCCATCCGAACATCCTGCCGATTCTACTATTCGCGATATTTATCATCCACTTTTTGACAAATATAATATAGATTTAGTATTTAGTAGTGATAATCACAACTATCAGAGGACTTTTCCATTAAAATATAATAGCCAAAGCGACAGTTCTAATCCAATAGTAACAGATAGAAATCAAATTAACTATCACAATATTAACGATAACGGTCATGAAAATAACGAAGGAGTAATATATCTTATAACTGGAACTGCAGGAAAATCTCTCTATGAAATCAAACAACAATCTTCATTCGTTGCAAAACAAGATGATAAACATTTCGGATTTTTGGATATAAATATCAATGGCAAAACATTGAAAGGAACTTTTTATGCTAATGAAATCAAACTTGGATATAACTATATAGATTATAAAAATAATATAGTAGATCACTTTACGATTTCAAAAAAAGACAGTGTGTCTACTAATACCTTCAATAATTTGTAGATAATTCCTATTCTTAATACTCTAGGAATGATAAATCATCAAAAAGTAATGAATTGTTAAAAATTATTCTATTTATCTTTTACAAGATTGATGGATTTATGTAATCCAAACTATTGCCTTAAATATTCTACAAAATAAAAGATAAGAATTATGAAATCAGAAATAAAAAATGCAAGAGATATTATGAACAAAAGTATTATTTCTGTAGATAAAGGAGACACCATTAGATCGGCAATTAAAATGATGGTACACGGTGAATTTGGTGCGGTAGTAGTAAAGGAAAAGGATTATCCAATAGGAATTTTAACTGAAAGAGATATTCTAAAATCCATAGCTAATGAAGAGATGAATCCAGAGGTAAAAGTAGAGAAGATAATGAGTACTCCTTTGATTTCAGTTGAGTCATCTGCAAGTATTGGTGAAGCAGCAGAAATTATGCTAACAAATAATATTCGCAGATTGCTGGTAAAGGAGAAAGATGAATACGTGGGAATAATTTCTCAACGTGAGCTCCAACGATTTATAACAGAATCCAGATAACTATTTTTGTTCTCAGATAATGAAGGTTCCAATAATGTAAATATTTATAATATCAAATTGTAAATTTATACAATAAATATAATAAATATTGAGCTCTGGAATTCTTTACCGATCAAAAGAATGAGTTTATATATCAAAATATTTTACCTCCATTCACCATTCTATTAGAAGAATAATATCATTTGATTAAAGGTATAAAAATGAATAATAATAATTATAACAATAGTAACAAATAATAAAACTAGGATATTTTTCTGCAACCCAATTATAAAATATAAAACTATTCATAGCTTTATTAGAGTAAGATTAAAATTTTATAACTTGCCTAAAATTGTTATATAACTTGAAACCTAGTTGTATATAACAACAATGGCTATTGATTATAGTAACAATAAATATAATGATAAGGTAATATTAATACCTTCAAAAAATACAGAGCTGATTTATCAAGATCTTAATCTTCATGACTACCATAACTATTATCATTATCTACAAAATATAGCTGGTTGGAAATACAAAGATAAAAGATTAGAATCAATAGAAATTCCTACGGGATTGATTGAAGTTTTACAAAATGCTGGGTTTACAATTGAAAAAATATTGGATAATGAACCTTCAGCTATTGCAGAAAAACTAGGTATAGATCCTTATATTGGAAAAATTATCCTTAAAGAAACAAAAAGAGCAGTTAGCAAAATAAATCCAGACCTGTTACTAGTTAATAAATAAAATTTTTATAATTTTATCTTTGAATTTATTAGCTCAAAGTTTTTTGTTGAGGAGTAAATACAAAATAACTTTTAGTTTGTATTATTATATAATTTCGCAGCCAGTCATTTTTTATTAAGATGATTTTATATGATATTATTAGCATTCTTTTTTAAAAAATCCTAGGTATTTTTAAATATTAAGAAAAATTTTTTATTTATATATATAAAATAGAAACGTATTCAAAGTTATAAGAATTTGATATGCATAAAAATAAGAAAGAAGGTTTTGAAATAATTTTTTTAATTTAATTTTTTTAATTTAATTTAATTTAATTTAATTTAATTTAATTTATGCAAAAAAGAAACTTTTAATTAGTTCTAATATTCAGGATTAAACTTTCAACCAAAAAATCAATAATTAACTTTTTTCTCTCTCTCTCGCTCTCTCTCGATAATTTGTTTTATCAAATTTGATCCAAAATCTCTCAAATCATTATTAAGAGTAAATTCAAGTAATTCAGTTATTGCTTCTATGCCTCTATGTCCATAGGTTGCTAATACTTCCAACGAGCTTCTTTGAATGTTTGTATCAAGACTAAAATGAAACCATTTTTTCAAACCCTCTATGTGTTCTTCTTCTGACGTATTTCCTTATAGTAAGGGTTGTTATTAAATATGAGCTAAAACCTAGAAATCAACAGTCTTTTATTCTACTTTTATTTTACTTATTTGCTTGAGCTGGACAAGGCTTGAGATTCAAGGATGAGATGTTAGAGGTTATCGCTCCATTCTTCTAACACCCAAAAATCAACAACTTTTTAAATTAACTGCTATTACTATTATTGCTACTTCTTTGTTCCAATCAATATTGTTGTTGATGTTCAAGGGATTCACAGGGTGTTATATAGTAGCCTCTGACACCCAAATACAACACATGAACATTCAGGAACCTAAAATTATAATTTAATTTACCGCTAGTGATAAAGCCAGAAGCAAAAGAAAAATATAGAAAAGAAGGTATGACAAAAGTTTAAAACATCTTTTTTTTCTTTTTAAATTTGAAATTGGTAGAAAATAAAAATATTTTTGAATTGTCTATTACATAGATATTATTGTTATAAATTCAGATTCTAATGAGAAATACATGAAGTCTTACTAATTTTGAGGAGCTATTTAAATTTTAGAAAAAATAACTTTTAGTACATATCGATATATATTATGTAATCCATTTCAAAATAGTAGCCCATTGGATATAGCCCATCCTCAAATAGCTGTCGTAGATGATGATGAGGATACAGTAGATTTATTTACTGAGATTATCCAAATGAATGGGTATGTTGTTATAGGTTTTGAAAATCCTCAATTTTTAATTGATTATATTTGTGAACACCCAGAACATCTCAAATTTATCATAATAGATTATAGAATGCCTAAAATCAGTGGTTGCAAATTAGCCAATCAGATACATAAATTAAATTAAATCCTAGTATTCAGATGGCCTTTATCACTGCCTATGATGGGGTTATTAATAATGAGCTCAAGTTAGAAATTATAAAAAAACCATTACCACTCAGTAAAATTATAGCTACAGTTGACAGCTATATGCATCATCATCATCATC
>DATFCH010000560.1:0-2905 GCA_035253345.1 Nitrososphaeraceae archaeon | reverse complement strand
CGGAGAGCTTAGATTTCTCATAATAGCAGGGGTCGGTAACATAATATAATAAGTTTTTGAAAAATTAATTATATCTAATATAATAATTAAGATTCATTTATTTATTTTTTAATTTTGCTAAATGAAATTCTGATTTTTGTGTTATACAAATATATAAATAATCTTACCAATTTTGTACATATTCCTTTGGTTTTACAGTAACACATACTCATTAATTATGATTCAAACACTATCTCAATCATAGGTTCTAAAAGAGATTTAGTGACAAACCTATTATTTCTGTAAAAGAGATTTAAAT
Source organism: Nitrososphaeraceae archaeon (assembly GCA_035253345.1). GTDB lineage: Archaea > Thermoproteota > Nitrososphaeria > Nitrososphaerales > Nitrososphaeraceae > TH1177. Next base: position 2,607 of record DATFCH010000560.1, on the reverse strand, counting down.
TTTAGTTAATGTTATTAATATTATCTATGATTTAATATTTCTAATCGATCAATTATTAGATTGATATAAATCTGAAAGAACAATTGAGGAAACAAAATCTTTAAGTATTAAACACAATGACTTATTGTATTAATTGATAAATGATTTAACTGATAAAACAAGTAAATTCTTTATTATATCGACAATACTATTTTCTTTATCACTACTATTTTGGCATCATAATATCTCTGCACAAACGATAGATGATAAAATGTTAGTTAAAGATCGAATAAATACAATAGATAAGTTTCTACAAACAGAGATAGGAAATCTTTCTGTTTCGAACATAGTCAAAAGAATGGATATATCTGTAGGAAAAGGACCAACTAGTATAGCTATCAATCCGGATACAAATACTGTATATGTAACAAATACTGTAGATAATACAGTCTCTGTAATAAATGGCAATAACTATACAAAGATAACAGACATACCTTTAGGAAAAAAACCAACTAGTATAGCTATCAATCAAGATACAAATACTGTATATGTTCTAGGCTATCAATTTAATACTTTAAATAATACAGTCTCTGTAATAAATGGCAATAACTATACAAAGATAACAGACATACCTGTAGGAAAAGAACCAACTAGTATAGCTATTCATCAGGATACAAATACTGTATATGTAGCAAATTCATATGTCGATAATGAGCCAATAGGCTGTGGTGATGATATTACTTCTAACAACAATACACTCTCTGTAATAAATGGCAATAACTATACAAAGATAACAGACATACCTGTAGGAAAAAAACCAACTAGTATAGCTATCAATCAAGATACAAATACTGTATATGTAGCAAACCATCTCTCTAATAATATAACTGTGATAGATGGCAATAACTATACAAAGATAACAGACATCCCTATAGGAGCTGTAGTAACACCAGATAATGTAGCTATCAATCAGGATACAAATACTGTATATGTAACAAATAGCTTTTGTTTTGATAATTTTAATAAATATAGTATATCTGTAATAGATGGAAATTACAATAAAGAGATAACGATTATTGGGATCGAAGATAAACCATTAGGGATAGATATCGAAAATGATACAAATACTGTATATGTAACAAATCCTATGTTTGGTTCAGTATCTGCTATAATGGATATGCCTACTCATGTTTCTGAAAAATCTAATATCAAAAGAATAGATATACCTGTAGGAAAAAAACCAACTAGTATAGCTATCAATCAAGAGGCAGATATGCTATATGTTACAAACTATAGATCTAATACTGTATCTATAATATTTGATATTGACATCAAGACAATGGTCATTGAAATACAAAATCTCCCTCACACATATTGAAGACTCCTATTAACACCAAAAATTCCTATAATATAAATTCATTTATAGTAGTACAATATGTTTATTGCTGCAACACTAATTCTCTAGAGATATTTACTTATAACCACTCTACCTTAAAATTCTTTTTGATTTAAAACTAGAGAATACATATTATCAAATACTAAAAATCTATGTAATAGTAAACAAAATTATAACTCATAATCTTGATCATGCTCTTTCGAAGAAAGTGATTTTATTGTTATGTCTATAACCATTATTTTTCAATCATAATATCTTTTTCGGCGCCTCAAAATCTTTGATTGGATAATCATATTTTCGAGTAGCAATCATTTGTATTGAAATGTAGTAATAAAAAAATCACTAATAACATTATAAAAAATTGTTATATGATTATATTTTATATAAATATAAATCAAAATATCTCATCAGATCAAGTTATACGTACTTCCGGTATTAAATCTAAAGTTACATTTAAATTTGATTATGGAAGTTTAGATGAGATTATCTTATTTCTTAAAGTAAAATTAGAAGAAAAATAATATCTGTTTACATAAAATTTCTTTTAATCATCATGCTATTATGCTTAAAACAATGTTTTTACGATAACTTCTAACAACGCTAAGTTTCTTGTGTCTATTGAACTAATTCTTTTAACTAATCAGAAGTTGATAAAATTAGAATAATAATAAAGAAAACCTAACAATCAAAATATAAGAGAAAATATTTTTATTAATCAAGTATTTGGAGTTCAATATGTGAATATAAAGGGCTTAAAACTTTCAAATATTTGTGATAAGTAAAATTATTTTGGTGTTGTTGTCTTCAATTGTTTTTATTTCTTGTCCCATTGCATTATTAATTGATATACTTCCGATTGCAAAAAAGGCTAACAAAACACAAAATTAATTGACTAACTCACACAAAAAAATCACATATCCTATACCTATATCTACACTTGGAACTTAATATAAAATAATTTTCATTTAATTCATAAGTAGCTCCTATCTATTTCTATAAATGTCAATTATATTGATATGAGAATCTGGACAATTCCAACTTATTCTTATTGAATTTTAAACATCAAAATCTTCTACTGTTTATTCTGTTTCTAATCGAATAAATTTAATTCATTAATCTTTCAATTCAAAATTAACAAATAAATGGCATAACAATATCCTACACTATTTTAAACAATATCTGTATTTGAATCATCTCTTAAGTATATAATTACTTATAAAATATTTTAATTT
>DATFCH010000559.1:0-2704 GCA_035253345.1 Nitrososphaeraceae archaeon | reverse complement strand
ATACGAATTTTTATTTTATAGATATAATTTTACGTATATCTATAATACAGATACATAATTTTTTAATAATGTTTCTAGTCTTATATATTCCAATGACTTTATAAGGAAGTAATTGATACGTTAACTGATATAATGATGAGTTCTTCTGGAACTAAATCTAAAGGAGAAAAGATCGTTAGTACTATTGAAGGAGTGGAAATAGCTGATCCAAAGTATGTATTTAGAGGATTGACTTATGGGCAATGGGTTGCAATAAGATGGAATGATGTATTATCAGCTCAACCTGATAAATATTATGATCCTGGAAGAGGTATGGTATTTCTTAGGGGAGGATTCGATACTTCATATCGTGAAACAGATCCAATTAAAAGGATTTACGCAGTACAAACAAAAGGAAGTCGAATAAAGATATCTCAAGATACAGCTCTATTAGTTCCTATAATCACTACAACTCTTGTGAAAGATGATACGTATCAAGGAGTTGTTTTGAAGGATGAAATATCCCTTCGCTATTCAGCTAGACTAGATACTGTTAATGGAGGCGATTTATTTGCTAGAATCAAGAAAAAGCCTGATGATAAAGTATATAAATTGGTAGATGATCTTAATGACTATATTATAGAAACTGAGTTCTTTCCACTGCTAGTTGATGAAAATTCACCATATAAAGATATAATGGATGGAAAATTTCCGCCAGGACCACAATATGCAGTCTCAGTTGGAGTTTATGTGATTATAAGTAAACTGCCGCTAGGTACATTTCGTATTGAATTTGGTGGAAAGGGTGTAGGCAAATATTTCACGCATTCGATCTATGATATTGAAGTTATTGAACCTAAAGTAAAATTAAATGATATTTCAGATGCTGGATCTTTGATGGGAAAATGGGATGAGAATTTTGCAACTAAAAGATCCCTGGAATAATAGAATATCAGTAAAATCACATTCCTAATCCAGATAATACCAACTCAGGCATCAAAAATAACTCTATCCATTAAAATTATCTCTTTAGGTCAAAATTTTATTATGACATTAATTAAAAAGGTTACGTTAGATATTTGAAAGTTCTAGATGACAAATATGTATTAAAACCTTCACAAAATTACAGAGGGCTTTCTTATAATGATCTTCTTATTATGTGGCATCGCTGGTTGATGAGTAAAAATCCAGACCAAAATTTTGAAGGAGACATACTGTTTTTACGAGGAAATATTGGTTATCATCAAGATAATTCATCCTATTTACACGCATCTATTGAAATTATAGAAGGCAAAGCCATCTTAGTACCTATTATTACGACTCATTATAAAATTGGAGAATACTATAATAAAACAGAGATTAAAGATGAATTTAATTTAAGGAAAGCAATAAAGGAACACGTAGATGCAGCAACTAAATTTTGGGCGATACTCCAATTTATGGATAAATCAAACACTCTATTAAAATTAGTTCCAAATCTAGAATTCTATAGAGTAGAATCTATGCCGTTTGAACTAAATGTATCAGAAGAAAATCCATTTTTAGATAAAATGGATGAACCTAATAGGCCTGGGACTTTTATGGCACAAGTAGGAGGATATTTTGTTCTTTTACATAATCTGCCACCATCAACTTATCGAATAAGATTTGGTGGAATTGGAATGAATGGATTCCATACGGAATCACTATATGAAATTAAGATTGTATCTAAACAAAAGGCTCAAAAAGACATATCTAGTTCAATGTTTGCACCTGAACGACTACTAAAAGAAAAGAAAAATGTGATTAAAATATAGGAAACACTAATAGATTTTAATAAACATACAAATACATCATATACGTAGCTAATCATTTTTTCTAATGATGTATCTGTTATTGATAGCATTAACAATACAGTAGTAACAAAAATTCTAGTAAATGTTAATCCCTATAATGCAAGTTATATTGACTGTTATGAATTAAAAATCCTTAATCAATAAATCTAGATGCTCAAAAGCTGAATGTATAGCTAAACCAAATAAATATTTTAAATTTCTCTGATTGGGCAATAAATTAGATAATGATTCTAGTCAAATAATAAAGGGGCAATCACCTCTTGGAATTCATTAAGGATTTTTTGATATTAAACCGAAGAATTTGAAACATAGATTAAGATTACAAGATTTGGAACTTTTACTGTAAACCTTAAAGAATTTCTCTTCTACTCCCAACTAATACTCTCTATAAGTACTTTTTCCAATGTTGATCTACTAATTAATTTTTCAAAAAAGATGTTTGATAATGAGAATTAAAAATCCGTAATCGCTTCATTTGAAAGTCCCATTGCTTCGGTTTGGTTTGGTTTAAATCAAATTATAATGTAAAGAATACTTTTGAAAAATCAGCTAATTCATGAGTTTGAAATAAGATCTTCAATCTCTTAGATACTCCTTAAGCTAATCTTCTAAAGAAATGAGGCATATCATTTTCCAATATTTTTTCCTCTGCGATTTAATATCGAAGTATTTAGATTTAATGTTCTTTTCTAATAAAAACTTCTTTCGTATTCATCAGAAGATACTGCTCTATATGCTTTAATTCTATTCTGTATTATCCCATAACATCTGTTACACTCTTTTAATAGGCAAGAGTAAGGAGTGTTGTTACACCAGATGCAGTATAAACGAGATTTAGAAAAGAAAAGAAGATGGTGTATAAGACGCAAACTGGAAGAAGGATGGAAAGT
>DATFCH010000558.1:0-14080 GCA_035253345.1 Nitrososphaeraceae archaeon | reverse complement strand
ATCAACTATTATAAATAATAAAACAAAATCTGCTGCTCCTACAAAATAATAATCTATTCCTGTAATGCGATATAATACAACATCTGTGGTAAGCCAATAAAGATGTATTAATTGTAGTGAAATTAATAGAAATGAGATTTTTAAGTTAAGATTTTGATATCTTAAAAAATAATAAATTCGTAAACAAAACAACTATCATTTTGCTTCAATTTAATATATTATTATTGATTCAATTTATAGAATGAAAATCATATCGGATTTTCCTGTTTTCAATCTGAATTACGGATAATATGATAAATAGTTGTTGAAATAAAATAAATATTCTAAATCTTTCCTATTATTTAGATTATTTTGATCGGATTAGATACAAGTAAAATAATGCAAATTGGTCTAGATCTAGTTGGATGGAAAAAAATCCCATCTGATAGCGCTATACATGTTAAAGGAAATAATATTAAAAAGATTTTTGTTTCTATCGATGTAACCTCTGCTGACATTTCTCTTGCGAAAAATCTAGGATGTGATTGTGTGTTAACTCATCATCCTATAGGTAAGTCATTATTATCTTTTTATAAGGTTTTTGATAGGCATATCGATTTTATGTTAGAAAAAGGTGTTAAGAAAAATCTAGCCTTTTCACTCGTTGAAGATTTAAAGGACAAAATTTCTTTAAAATCTCATTCCCTAATTTACAATGATGTGGTTAGCACCTCCGAAATTCTGAAAATGCCATTACTGAATATACATCAACCACTTGATGAATATATGCGACAAACAATATTAAGAAAACTAGATGCTTCAAGACTTGAATCTATATCAGATATGATTAAAGCAATAGAAGAAATACCTGAGTTTAAGAAAGCTTTAACAAAAATTTTAGTTTGCAATGGAAAATCAACCAATAAAATTGGAAAATGGGTTCTGATCTTAGCAGCTGGATCGAATGGAGGTTATGAGATTGCTCGTACTTATTACGAAAATAATATTTCAACTGTAATTTACTTGCATATAGATTACAATGAACTTGTCAAATTAAAAAAAGATCCAAAGTGTAAAAACCTAATTATTCTTGGTCATCTCCCAGGAGATTCAATTGGTATGAATGGAATTTGTAAAGAATTAGAAAAAAGAGATATTGTATTAGTTAAAAGGGGAATAATTGAGTGATGGTTTTTTTAATCTTTTTTTGATTAATTCTCTAAAGAATAAATAATACAAATTTTCATTAAACATTAGCGGCCTTCGTAGTATAGCCTGGTTAGTATAGGCGGCTGTGGGCATATCTGAAGTGGCAGAAACCGCTTGAGGAGGGTTCAAATCCCTCCGAAGGCCTATTATATGGAGATAATAATTTCTGAATAATATCCTGACTTTTTTATTTGCCTAAATGTTATATTTTTCTAGATACGAATATCATAATTAAAAAGGTACATATAACCCATTATTAGTAGAACTCTACTGATTTCCTATTGCAAATAGTTCTCTTGTCAAAATTTATTTATCCAATGTTTAGTACAATAAATGAGGATGGTTAATTTGTCAGCTGAAAAAAAAATTGTAAAGGTAAACAATCATATATATCAACCTAAACATGAAATTCTTCCAAAAAATGAAGCCGAAATTATTCTTAAAAAATTTAACGTAAGAACTAATCAACTTCCTTATATTCTGACAAGCGATAAAGGATTAGAAGACTTAGATATTAGACCAGGTGATATCATTAAGATAACTAGGAAAAGTCCTACCGCGGGTGAAAGTGTATATTACAGATATGTTGTACAAGGATGAGGAGATAACCTTATTTGATAAATAATTTTGTTGATATATGGCCTATTATTAATGATATTCTAAGAAGGGAAGGTATTGCTCGACAACATCTAAATTCTTACAATGAGTTTATGGAATCAGGTTTACAAAGTATAATTGATGAAGTAAATGAAGTCGAAGTCGAGACCGCTGAATTTCCGTACAAATTGAAATTAGGAAAAATTAAACTCCAACGTCCAAGGATTATGGAACTGGATGGATCTATAACTCATGTTGCTCCAGTAGAAGCTAGGCTCAGAAATCTTACTTATGCATCGCCGATTATGCTTGAATGTAGTATTGTTGAAGACGGAAGGATCATTGAATCTAGATTTATTCATATTGGTGATATGCCTGTAATGGTAAAATCTAATGTTTGCATACTTCATAATCTTCCAGAATCGAAGCTAATTGAATTAGGTGAGGATCCAAGGGACCCTGGTGGATATTTCGTTATAAACGGATCAGAACGCGTTATTGTAGGATTAGAAGACTTATCTTATAATAAAATTATCGTTGATGCAGAAGAAACTGCTGGAACTCTTACCTACAAGGCGAAGGTCTATTCTTCCATAGTTGGATACAGGGCAAAATTAGAACTGATTATGAAACCTGATGGTTCAATTGTAGCAAAAATTCCAGGTTCCCCTGTTGATATTCCTTTAGTTACATTAATTCGTGCTTTGGGACTCGAATCAGACAAGGATATAGCCAACGCTATTTCTTTTAATGAAAATATCCAAGATGATTTAGAACCTTCATTTGAAAAAGTAGGTGAAATTATTTCAAGTAGAGATGCTATTATATATATCAGTAAAAGAATCGCTCCAGGTATGCTCGAAGAATTTCAAATAAAACGAGCTGAAACACTCTTAGATTGGGGATTGTTACCTCATTTAGGAAAAAATCCTGAAAATCGTGGTGAAAAAGCGTTGTTTCTTGGCGAAGCCGCAAACAAGTTGATAGAACTTAAACTGGGCTGGGTAGATAATGATGACAAAGATCATTATGGAAACAAAGTTATAAAATTTGCTGGCCAAATGTTAGCAGATCTATTTAGAACTGCATTTAGAAATTTGATAAGAGATATGAAATATCAACTCGAGCGATCTGGACAAAAAAGAGGAATCAATGCAGTTGCAGCAGCAGTAAGACCAGGGATTATTTCTGATAAATTAAATAATGCAATAGCTACTGGTAACTGGGGTAGAGGAAGAGTTGGAGTCACTCAATTATTGGACAGGACTAATTATATGTCTACAATTAGTCATTTACGACGAATACAATCGCCTCTTAGTCGAAGCCAACCCAATTTTGAAGCCAGAGATCTTCATACTACGCATTTTGGTAGAATTTGTCCAGCAGAGACTCCTGAAGGCTCAAATTGCGGACTAGTAAAAAATCTTGCTCTTTCCGCTATAATTTCTGTAAGTGTTTCATCTTCCGAAATTATAGAAAAGCTATATGAATTAAGGGTTCAGCATATCGATGATGCAGATGAAAGTTTAAGACAAAATGGATGTAGAATTTTTGTAGATGGAAAAGCGGTAGGTTATATTGAGGATGGCTCTCAATTAGCAAACACTCTCAGAATACTCAGACGAAATGGAAAAATACACCCTCATATTGGAATTTATTATTATTCATCATTAAACGCTAATGCAGCTAAAAGATTATACATATCATGTAATTCTGGACGTGTCTTACGTCCGCTTGCAATTGTTAAGGAAGGAAAATCCTTGATGACTTCAGAAATAATCGAAAAGATCAATAAAAAATTCCTCTCATGGATAGATTTGATATATATGGGAATAATAGAATTAGTCGATGCCAATGAAGAGGAAAATTGTTTCATCTCAATAGACCTTAATTCTATCGATGAACATACCACTCATGTTGAAATTTATCCTCCATCAATTCTTGGAATTGGTGCTTCTGTTATACCTTATCCTGAGCATAACCAATCACCTAGAAATACCTATGAAAGTGCTATGGCTAAACAGAGTCTTGGATTCTCTACACCTTTGATGAATGCAAGTACCTATGTTAGGCAACATTTTATGTTATATCCACAAACCCCAGTCGTAAGTACTAAGGCAATAAACCTTCTCGGATTAGATGACCGTCCTACAGGTCAGAATTGTGTTGTAGCAGTACTTCCATTTGAGGGTTATAATATTGAGGATGCTGTTGTATTTAACAAGTCTTCCGTGGAAAGAGGCTTAGCCAGAACATTTTTTTATAGAGTATATGAAGCAGAAGCAAAACAATATCCTGGTGGCATGAAAGATACTTTTGAACTACCATCAGCAGATGAAAATATTCGCGGATTCAGGGGAGAAAAAGCTTATAGATTGTTAGAACAGGATGGAGCTGTTATGCATGAAGCGATAGTTTCTGGTGGCGACATCCTTATAGGTAGAACATCTCCTCCACGTTTTATCGAAGAATATAAAGAGTTTGAGGTAAAAGGTCCCTACCGACGTGATACTTCAATAGGGGTAAGACCGTCTGAAAATGGAGTTGTTGATACTGTAATAATGACACAATCCGTCGAAGGAGGTAAGATGTACAAGATTAGAGTAAGAGATATGAGAATACCAGAGATAGGTGATAAATTTGCTTCACGACATGGACAAAAAGGTGTTCTCGGAATGCTTGTCAATCAAGAAGATTTACCCTACACTGAAGATGGTATAGTTCCAGATATAATGATTAACCCACATGCATTCCCTTCTAGGATGACGGTGGGACAATTTATGGAATCTTTAGGTGGAAAAGCTGCATCATTAAGAGGAAGAGTAGTTGATGGTTCAGCATTTTTAGGAGAAAAGTTAAACGATATAAAAGATGTTATGGAACAATATGGCTTCAAACATAGTGGAAAAGAAGAAATGTACGATGGACGGACAGGATTAAAATTTCCAGTTGAAGTTTATATTGGAGTCGTATACTATCAGAAACTCCATCATATGGTAGCTGACAAAATTCATAGTAGAGCGAGAGGACAGGTACAAATGTTGACTAAACAGCCAACTGAAGGAAGAGCAAGGGGAGGAGGACTGAGATTTGGAGAAATGGAAAGAGATTGTCTTATTGCATACGGTGCATCTATGATGTTAAAAGATCGTTTACTAGAAGAGTCAGATAAAGCCGAAGTAAATGTTTGTGAACGTTGTGGGTTGTTATCATATTATGATATAAAACAGAGAAGACATATCTGTAGGGTATGTGGAGACAAAGCGAAAATATCTACTGTTGTCATAGCGTATGCCTTTAAACTGTTACTTCAAGAGATGATGAGTCTTAATATCGCTCCTAGGCTTATTCCTAAAGAGAAATTATAATATTAGGTGAAAGTAAATGGATGAATCAATTAAAAATTTAGGCGCAATAAAATTTAGCATATGGTCGCCAATCGAAGTAAGAAAATTTAGCGTAGCTGAAATAACGGCACCTGAAACTTATGATGAAGATGGAATGCCAGTTCAAGGAGGTTTGATGGATAACCGATTAGGTACGCTCGAGCCAGGACAAAAATGCATTTCTTGTGGTAATACATCCGCAAGGTGTCCAGGTCATTTTGGACACATAGAATTGGCTGAACCTGTTCTACATATAGCATTTGTAGATGATATCCATAAACTATTGCTTACAACTTGTAGATCCTGTAATAGAATAAAATTAGAAAATGAAGAATTAGAATCTTATCGAGAAATTAGAAATGGCAAAGCATCATATGCGGTTATTACTCTGGAAAATATTAAAGATGAGATAATTGAAAAATCGAAAAAAATTAAAATTTGCCCTCATTGTCAAAAAGAACAATACGATCTAATTTTTACTAAACCTACTATCTTCGTTGAAAAAACTGAAGCTGGTGAAAATCGACTATTACCAATAACTATTAGAGAAAGATTAGCTAATATACAAGACGATGATCTAAAACTATTAGGATATGATCCAACTACTGCTCGACCAGAATGGTTCATTTTACAAGTTCTTCCAGTTCCACCAGTAACGGTAAGGCCGTCTATAATCCTGGAAACTGGGATTCGGTCTGAGGACGATTTAACTCATAAACTTGTTGATATAATCCGTGTAAATCAAAGATTAAAGGAAAGCAAAGAAGCTGGTACTCCTCCATTGATTGTCCAAGACTTAGTAGATTTACTTCAATATCATGTTACAACTTATTTTGATAATGAAGTTTCTGGAATTCCACAAGCTCATCATAGATCAGGAAGACCATTGAAAACTTTAACCCAAAGGCTAAAAGGTAAGGAAGGAAGGTTTAGAGGTTCGCTTTCTGGAAAAAGAGTCGATTTTTCGAGTAGAACAGTTATTTCACCCGATCCGAACATTGCTATCTCTGAGGTAGGCATTCCATATGAAGTAGCAAAAAAACTTACAATTCCGGAAACTGTTTCGAATTGGAACATAGATAAATTAAAAAAATTAGTTTTTAATGGACCAAATAACTATCCAGGGGCTAATTATATTATACGCCCAGATGGCGTGAAAATTAGACTTGATTATGTCAACGATAGGCAAATGGTAGCCGATTCTATTGTTCCAGGTTATATTATAGAACGACACTTAGCGGAGAATGATATAGTTATATTTAATAGACAGCCATCTCTTCATCGAATGTCCATTATGGCACATTATGTAAAAGTTCTCCCTTACAGAACTTTTAGACTTCATCCTGCGGTATGTCCACCATATAATGCTGATTTTGACGGCGATGAAATGAATCTACATGTTCCTCAAAGTGAAGAAGCAAGGTCTGAAGCAGCATTATTAATGAGTGTTCAAGATCAGTTGATTTCTCCACGTTATGGAGGGCCTATAATAGGTGGAATTAGGGATTTTATTACAGGGGCCTATATTTTAACAAGAGACGAAACTTTGTTATCTAAGGAAGAGTTTTTTAATTTGGCACTCTTAGGCGGCTATATTGGAATCATGCCTGAACCAAAGGGTGAAAAGGACGGCGAAAGAGTATATACAGGTAAACAATTATTTTCGCTATTTCTTCCAAAGGATTTCAATTTTATAATTACGTCAAAATGGAACAAATCACTGAAAGGAGAAGGAAAAGATGTTATAATTAAAAATGGAGAATTAATTAGTGGAGTAATTGATAAAGCTTCAATTGGTGCAGAAGAACCAGATAGTGTTCTCCATAGGATAGCAAAGGATTATGGAAACACTGTAGCACAAAAGTTCCTTAACTCAATATTAATAATGTTGAAAACTTTTATTACACATAGGGGTTTCACATACGGCTATTCTGATTTATGGTTATCGGAAGATACTATTACAGAAATTACTGGGGTAATTAAGAAAGCATATGACAAAATTGGTGAACTTATACAACAATATAAAGATGGAACTCTACCACTAACTAGAGGATTGTCTCCAGAAGAGGCTCTAGAATTATACCTTGTAAATGAACTTTCTAGAGCTAGAGATCGAGCAGGGAGACTAGCAGATAGATCATTTCCAAATAATAATGCAGGAATTATAATGGCATCAACTGGAGCTCGAGGTTCAACATTAAATATAGGTCAGATGACTGCAGTTTTGGGCCAGCAATCTATAAGAGGAAAAAGAATACATAAAGGCTATCATAATCGATCATTACCTCATTTCAAGATAAATGATACAAATCCTGATGCGAAAGGTTTTGTTAAATCAAACTATCGAGATGGACTAACTCCATTAGAATTCTTTTTTCATGCAATGGGTGGTAGAGAGGGATTAGTCGATACTGCAGTACGAACTCAACAATCTGGATATATGCAGAGAAGATTAATTAATGCACTAGAACACTTGAAAATGGAATATGATGGTACAGTTAGAGATCCTCATGGTAATATAATACAATATTTGTATGGAGAGGATGGAATTGATCCAGCAAAAAGTGACCATGGTGAAGCAGTTAATATTTCTAGAATAATTGAAAGTGAATCAGTAATCGATGAAGGAACAAAAGCAGATGAAGAGGAAGTTAGAAAAATACTCAATGAATATGTCTCTGACTTCAATCCTAAATTAAAAGGCAATATTGAAAATATATTATTACAAAACAGATTAAGTAAACAAGGAATAGAAAAAGTAATCAAAAAAATAATTGACCTGGTCGAAAGAGCTATGGTCGAGCCTGGTGAAGCAGTAGGTGTAGTCACTGCCCAGTCGATCGGTGAGCCTGGGACACAAATGACTCTGAGGACTTTTCATTATGCTGGAGTCAAAGAAAGAAATGTCACTCTTGGACTTCCTCGTCTAATTGAATTGGTAGATGCAAGAAAAAAACCAATTACTCCTACAATGGATATTTTTCTTGATGAAGAACATCGTATCTCTAGAGAAAAGGCATTAAGCGTAGCAAGAGAGATAATTCATACTAGGGTAGTTGATGTAGTGGCAAAGACGGACATCGATTATAGTGGAATAATCAAATTAACCTTTTCTGAAAACAAATTAAACGATCGAGGTTGTATATTGACAGATATTTTTGAAATATTAAAAGGAAGTAAAAAGAAATATGACAGTACTCTTGATGAAGCAGAATTGAGTATAGTTCTAAAAATGAACGAAGAATTAGACGCTCAGACTCTCTTACTCTTAAAAAATAAGCTTCTTAACACCAGAGTTAAAGGTGTTCCTGATATAGAAAGAGTAACAATAGTGAAACAGAATGAAGAATGGGTGATACAAACTGCTGGTTCTAATTTATCTAAGATAATCTATGTAGATGGAATAGATCTAACCCGTGTAACCACAAATAATGTATATGAAATATGGCAAACATTAGGAATAGAAGCAGCAAGAACAGCTTTGGTTCGTGAAATCACTAATACATTAGAAGAACAAGGTTTGGAAGTTGACATTCGGCATATCATGTTAGTGGCGGATTTAATGACATCTAAAGGCTATCTCCAACAAATCGGAAGACATGGGATTGCTGGGACTAAAACTTCTGTTTTGGCAAGAGCCGCATTCGAAATTACTGTACCTACTATTGCAAAAGCCTCCATGGAAGGCCAAACGGAAGCATTAAAAGGCGTTACTGAAAATGTAATTGTAGGAGCAACTGTCCCTGTAGGAACAGGAATGGTTGACTTGTATATGAAGGTGAATGAGCAAAATGAAGAATCTGGAGAAAATAATTAAAGAAGCAAAATCCTCCAATAAGTATAAGGAAGGAATTAAAGAGGTTAAATCAAATATCAAGGGATCAAAGTTAATCATTGTATCTTCTTCCCTTAACGATGCAGATGAAGAATTCCTTGAAAAATCGTCGAAAGATCACAAAGTTCCTATTTATCATTATAATGATAATTCTATAAAACTAGGGAAACTTTTCAATAGACCTTATAGAATTTCCGCAGTAGCAATAAAAGCCGTATCTGAAGATGATATAAATGCCTTATTGGAGTCACAATAAATTTTTTTTTGTCCTTGAAAGGCGATTAACTAAATTTAATTTCTTACTATCAAACACGAAAATTTGATCATTTATGTCATAAATGACATCTTTTTATAAATATCAAAATTTGGTATATATAATAATCTTCTTTTATTATCCTAATTTAATAAAAGAGAATTCTTTTGCAGCTATTTAAATTTAAAACTAACATAATTTTAATTCATTATAATTCAATTCCTGATTCAATAATTAAATATGAAAATTAGATTCGTTGAAGTTGCACAAATATGGAAAAAATAACAAATAGTATACTATGAAATAAAGTTGTATTTTAATTTAGATTTAGATAAAAATATCATATTCAGTTAACTCATTAACCAAGATTCATTAAAATTTAAATTATACTTTATTACACAGCATGTTAATCATTTGCTGCGTAATATAATTAAAAATTGGTATATCGGGGTATCGTTGAATAATGACTGAGAAAATAAAACTGACATCTGATGAGCTTAGACTTATCTCACTATTTTCAAGTATTACTAGTGCAACAGCAAGAGACTGCATTGTAGACGAAAAAATGGACAGAGTGATTTTTGTCGTTAATAAAGGTCAAATGGGTCTTGCTATAGGAAGGGGAGGAGCAACTATAAAACAATTACAAAATGTGATACCACGTAGAATAGAATTAGTTGAATATTCTGATAATGTTGATGAATTTCTGAAAAACATCCTTAATTCAAACATGATTAATGATATAAAGATTAATAAAAGGATAGATGGTACAAAACAGGCAATTGTTGTTGTTGATTCAAAAAAAAAAGGTGTTGTAGTTGGAAAAGATGGTAGAAATGCTGAAAAAGCAAGATTGCTTGCTCGGCGTTATTTTCAAATATCTAATGTTCTCATTTTGAGTCCTGAACAAACAATGAATGATAATGATGGTGTGAATATATAAAATGGCAAAATCTCCTTTGGGTTTGTTTGCTGGACGTGTTCTAAAATTAAAAAGAAAACGTTCTAGGTGGGCAAATAAATATTATAAAAGACGTGTTCTCCTACTTGATAAAAAAACTAATCCTATGGAAGGCGCCCCTCAAGCTAGGGGGATAGTTTTGGAAAAAGTAGGAATAGAATCAAAACAACCAAACTCTGCAGTACGTAAATGTGTTAGAATTCAATTGATAAAAAATGGAAAATCTATAACTGCATTTCTTCCAAGAGACGGTGCGTTGAATTTTGTAGATGAACATGATGAAGTGATAGTTGAAGGAATCGGTGGTTCAATGGGAGGAGCAATGGGTGATATACCTGGTGTTCGCTGGCAAGTTTTCAAAGTTAATGGCGTCTCATTAAAAGAACTAGTATATGGTAAAAAAGAGAAGCCGAGGCGTTAGAGATGAGTGGAAAAGAAATAGCTAAAATTTTATTATTTAATAAATGGGAAACCTCTAATATAGAAATTGCTGATCCTGGCTTAACTAAAGTCATATCTTTTAATCCTTCTATGGTCATTCCAATATCTTTTGGTAGACATGAACACCAAAGACTAAAGAAAGCTGAAGTAAATCTTATCGAAAGATTAGCAAATAAATTAATGCGTTTTGGAAAAAGATATGCAAAAAATACTGGACGAATGGGTGGAAAAAAAGCAAAATCACTTAACGTAGTTAAAACTGCTTTTGAAATTATTAATCTAGAAACTGGAAAAAATCCTGTTGAATTACTCGTTAGAGCTATAGAAAATTCTTCTCCAAATGAAGATACCACGAGAATAGTTTATGGTGGTGTTGTCTATCATGTTTCAGTAGATGTTTCTCCTCTAAGAAGACTAGATCTAGCGCTTCGGTTTATAGCCGAGGGAGTAAGAGAATCTACTTATTCTAATCCTCAAATGATAGAAGAAGCATTGGCAAAAGAAATTATCCTAGCAGCTAACAATGACATGGCAAGTCATGCCATAAAGAAAAAAAATGAACAAGAACGTATTTCAATGGCTTCTAGATAACCAATAAATTTACTATTTTTGTTTCTATTTTACCGATACTTATATAGATAAATATTCATTAAAGGATACCTTTTAGAAATGAAAGTTAATAAATAATGGCAATTACTATTCAACTAATCACAAATGAGCAGTAAAGACGATTTTGTTTTTTCTAAAAGTGCTTTAATGAGCACTAAGGCTGGTAAAGATATACTTAAGCAGGTATTGTTAAGAGAAAGAGGTTATAAACAATATAATAAGTATAAATTGAAATATGAAATGGAATTTGAAGATTTTACTAAACGCTTTCTTCTATCATTACATCAACGGATTATTTCTGATCCTTCACCGGGATCAACTATATCTAAATTTGCAGAGGAAGTCGGGTCTCATGATATGGAACTTGAATCATCTTCTACGATTGAAGATATTAAAACTCGTCTTTCTAGACCAGAAATTTTGGCCGACAGAGTCCAAAGAATTTTAAATTCAAATTTTGTGAAAATGACCTTCCCAGTATTTAATGCATTATTCGATGGTTCAGTAGCATATTTTAAAGAGGAACTATCAAATGAATTACGTACTTCTATAATAGATGGTCATATTATAGCTATTGATTTGAGTGAGCCTATGGATCGAATCATGGATAAAGATGAAGATGTCGAATATCTTGACGATTATAGATTAATGAACCCTTATATTTTAGAAATAGCAAGAGAAAAAATTTCTCAAGGAGGAGACTCAGTTTTAAAGGCATTTGAGGAGGGATTTAAAGATGCAAGAATAGGTCAATTAATTGATCAAAAATTAAAGATGAAACCTGAATCCATAAATGATGAATACATGATAGGTTGTTATAAAAAATACCGATCAATTATGGGAACAGCTGGTAGAAATATGTCCTTAAACCAGACACCTTTAAATGAAATTTACCATCTAGGAATGTCTAAAGCCAGTGAATCTGTAGGATGCGGTAACGAAATGCAAGATTCAATCAATGAAGGTGCTATTAAAATACCATCTTGGCCATTGTATTATTCTCTTATCGCTAATGATGTTAGAAAAGGCTTTGAACTTACTCTGAGAAAAAGTGAAATATATTTAGATGAAGCAAAACTCGCTCTAGAATTTTTACCGGAAGAATTTGAACTCAAACCATTTCTAACATTTTTATTTCTTACTGTAAATCATTATAATCAATATTGGTATCATGATATTACAAAGCGTGATCTCTTTAAATACTTTGAGAGAACTATTCATCCTCTTACACGCAAATTAATTTAGTTTAATAAATCGAAATGTACTGGGCGGAAATCTATAGACCCAAAAGTCTAGAACAAATGATAGGGAATGAAGAAACGAGGATAACGATATTGAAATGGTTAGTAAAATGGCTGCCTGGTACTAAACCGTTATTTTTGATAGGACCTCCTGGAATTGGTAAAACTACAATTGTTAGAATATTATCTTCTCTCTTAAACTATGATTTGATAGAATTAAATGCCAGCAGCACTAGAAGTGGTCCACAATTGGAAAAATTAGTTAATCCTCTTCTTAGCAACACAAGTTTATATGGAAAAAAAATTCTCTTTTTTTTTGATGAAGTGGACGGTATCTATGGAAGAGAAGATAGTGGAGGAATTGATTTTCTTGTCAAAATTGTGAAAACATCAAACTCTCCAATAATTTTTGCAGCAAATTCAAGTAACTTAAAACTAAAAAATTTATCTAAACTTTGCAAGGTCGTAAAATTTCAAAGAGTCTTACCAAATCTATTAATGGTATTTTTAAATTTTATCTTATTTCAACAAAATTATTCATTACCTTTAGAGGATAAAAAATGGATTGTCGAAAAAAGTAATGGAGATATTAGAACAATGCTTAATATAGCTCAATCTAAAACTACAGGCTATGATAAATTTATCACACAAAATTTTAAAATTGATATCTCCGAGGGATTAAATGCATTTTTTTCTAGCATAAATATGGATCGTGCCAGGATCGCCTTATCTTCATTAGATGGCAAATACTCGGATCCACGGTATGGTATGTCACCAGAAGAAAGACGGAAAGATATTGTAAATTCTTTATTTACCAGTACGATATCATCTGATCTAGACATGACCACTTTGTCCAAAGTATTGGATAACCTATCACAAATTGATATAATGGTAGCTAGAATATATGAAAATAGAAATTGGAATTTATTGAAATATATGGATGATATTCTAATTAGACTTTTATATCCTAGTATACTAAACAAGATGATTTCTTACCATCAATATGGTTTTAGTTGGGTTTTAATGGGCCAAATTTTTTCAAGAGGTATTTCCGTACGTAATCTATTATCACATATGTCTGTCTTTTTTCATGTATCGTCTAGCACATTTGGTATGTTATTTTTTCCTTATTTGCTTGAAATTTTACGCCAGTTTAAAATAGATATACCTGATTTAATTTCAAATCTAAGGTTAGATGAGAAATTTGTAGATATTATTCAAAAAGAAATGAGAAGATGAATAAATAAATATGATCGATTCTGATTGGATTAAATTATTAGTAAAATTTAAAGGTAAATGTATTGAATGCCAAAAACAGATTTCAGCAGGTGAATATGCCCTCTGGTCCAAATCTTCAAAAAAAATTAAACATCTTGAATGTAATACCAACGATAAAAATATAAATATAAAATCAATTGAAAAAACTCCTGAAACAGTTTTACGTTGTTTACTATGTGAAAAAGCTGTTGAAAATCTATCATCTGATTATTTGTTGAACGATAGCAATCAAAGGGAATCGATAACTATTTGTGAAATTTGTCTGGAAAATCCTAACTCTTACTTAAAGTA
>DATFCH010000557.1:0-13556 GCA_035253345.1 Nitrososphaeraceae archaeon | reverse complement strand
TAAATAATTCCCTATAAAAAATTAATATTTATAAATGTACTAAAATAAGGGTCTAACATCTGGTAAAAAAAATTATGAATGATCTAAAAAAATGAGATTGCAAATAATATTCTAATATACCGTCCTTATTAACTTCAAATACTTACTCTATTTCTGAAACTTCGAATTAACCAAACCTTTTAAGATGATTCAGTGACATTATCATCTAAATTTAAGATTTGAATTTCAAAATAATAACAACAACAATAGAGTAGAATAGCTGGAATGTAGTCCTCATCAATCAAAATTGGTATTTCCTAACCTAAATTTGAATTTTACAAATAGCTAGTTGTTTACAATAACAAAAGATTAAAATCATACGGTACAAAAGTTCTTGCTAATGAACTCCCCTACACCTTTAGAGCGCACTATAGAACAAGTTTTATCAAAGAAAGAATCTGAATTGTTGGACCAATTAAATAACTCTTATTTAGAGTCAATTAATAACTTAGAATCTTCCAAATCTCAACTAAACACAGAATATATGAATATAATTTCTAATGCAGAAAAAAAAGCAGATACAATAACAAAACAAGTTATTGGTTCAAGTAAATTATCGACTAGAAATAAAGAACTTGTATTGCTTGAACAAGCTGTTAATGATATCTTTACTAAAGCAGAAGAAAAATTAATGTTACAAACGAGTAATGACTCAAGTTATAAAAATTTGTTATTGAAAATGCTTGATGAAAGTATTCCTAATATTAGTACATCTGGTGTTGTAATCGAATGTTTGGAAAAAGATTCAGAATTCTTTAAGCAACAAATAGAACTATTAAGTACGAAATATCATAAAAAAATCAAATTAACTATTAATTTAAAGAATACTATCGGAGGATTCAGGCTAAAATCTACTGACGGAACTATTACTTTAGACAATACTATTAATTCCAGAATTGAACGGATTAAACCTTTAATAAGGAAAAATATTGCAAATATTTTAAGAGAAGGTAGGATATAAATGGTTGCAAAAGGAAAAATTGTTTGGGTCAGTGGGCCGGCAGTTAAGGCGGATGGAATGTCATCAGTTAAAATGTATGAAACTGTTGAAGTCGGTGAATCGAAATTAATTGGTGAAGTTATTAGGTTAACAGGAGATATTGCATTTATTCAGGTTTATGAGTCTACTTCAGGACTTCAGCCAGGTGAACCTGTGGTTGGAACAGGACAGCCACTATCAGTATTACTTGGTCCAGGGATCATCGGTAGAATTTATGATGGTATACAAAGACCTTTAGATGAGATAGCTAAAAAATCAGGCTCTTTTATTAGCAAAGGAATTGCTACTACACCAGTTGATATCAAGAAAAAATATAAATTTATACCAAGATCCAGAGTAGGTGATGATGTTGTAGCAGGTTCTGTATTGGGAACTGTTGAAGAAACGCCTCTTTTGACGCATAGTATTCTTGTACCTCCAAATTTCAAAGGTGGCAAAATCACTCATCTTTCTTCGGAGGGAGATTATGATTTAGAACACTCTATCTGTACAGTAGAAAATAATGGAAAAAAAACTCAATTAAAGATGTATCATAAATGGCCAGTTAGAAAGCCCCGACCATATACTGAAAGATTTGACCCTACGGTCCCTCTGATAACTGGACAAAGAGTCATTGATACTTATTTTCCAATAGCAAAAGGGGGAACAGGGGCAATTCCTGGAGGATTTGGGACTGGAAAAACTGTTACATTGCACCAAATAGCGAAATGGGCTGATTCTAAAGTGGTTGTATATATTGGTTGTGGCGAGAGGGGGAATGAAATGACCGAGGTCTTGGTTGAATTTCCTCATTTGATAGATCCAAGATCTAATAGACCATTAATGGAGAGAACAGTTCTTGTTGCAAACACCAGTAACATGCCCGTTGCAGCCAGAGAGGCTTCTATATATACGGGTGTTACTATGGCTGAGTATTATAGAGATATGGGTCTTGATGTTGTGCTTGTGGCAGATTCTACTAGTAGGTGGGCTGAAGCTTTAAGAGAAATGTCAGGTAGACTAGAAGAAATGCCAGCAGAGGAAGGTTATCCTTCTTATCTTGCATCCAGATTGGCAGAATTCTATGAGCGAGCTGGCCGGGTACGAGCATTGGGATCTCCTGATAGAAGTGGTTCAGTTACAATTGTCGGTGCAGTTTCTCCATCTGGAGCAGACTTTACAGAACCAGTAACAACTCATACTATCAGATTCATCAAAACTTTTTGGGCTCTTGATACACGATTAGCATATTCTCGACATTATCCTTCTATAAATTGGATGCAGTCCTATTCAGGATATCTAGAGGATGTGTCTAAATGGTGGACTGAAAATATTAGTTCTGAATGGTATAAATTAAGAGCAGAGTCTTACAATATCTTACAAAGAGAAGACACACTTAAGGAAATTGTCAGGTTATTAGGACCAGAAGCTTTACCGGATGAAGAAAAATTGATTTTAGAAATAGCAAGAATGGTAAAAATTGGAATTCTTCAACAAAATTCATTTGATAAAGTTGATACTTATAACAGTCCAGAAAAACAGTTGAAACTAGTAAAGTTAATGGTTAAATTTTATAATGAGGCTCTAAAGTCACTTAAAGAAGGAGTATCCCTCGCAGATATTCGAACCATGTCAATTCTTCCATCTTTATTAAAAGCAAAATTTGAAGTTCCAGATGATCAAATAGCAAAGCTAGATGAACTAACTAAAAATATGGATCTTCAATTTGAACAAATTCGATCTAAAAAAGAGGAGGTTGAATTAATTGTCTAACTTATCCAATACAACTAATAGCGCTGGTGTTGAATATACTAAAGTTGGCGAAATTAAAGGTCCTCTTATTGTTGTAGATGGAATTACGAAAGCTTCTTTTGATGAATTGGTAGAAATTGAAACATCTGAAGGTGAGAGAAGATTAGGAAGAGTATTAGAAGTAGGAAATGGAAAAGCAGTGGTACAGGTTTTTGAAGGAACTTCAGGTTTAGCTATAACCGGCACAAAAGCAAAATTTTTAGGCAAAACTATGGTTATGCCTGTTTCAAACGAATTATTAGGACGAGTTTTTGATGGACTGGGTAGACCAAATGATGGATTACCCGAACCAATTGCTGATAAATTCCTAGATGTTAATGGTGAGCCTATGAATCCTGAACGAAGAGAATATCCAACATCATTCATTCAAACAGGTGTTTCTGTTATAGATGGAATGCTTACGCTTGTTAGGGGTCAAAAATTACCAATATTTTCTGGTTCGGGACTTCCTCACAATGTTTTGGCAGCTCAAATTGCTAGGCAAGCAAGTGTAGTAGGTACTGACGAAGATTTTGCTGTAGTATTTGCTGCAATTGGTGTTCAATATTCTGAAGCTCAATATTTTAAAAGAAGTTTAGAAGAATCTGGAGCACTGAGACGTAGTGTTTTGTTCCTTAATTTAGCGGATGATCCTGCTATAGAAAGAATAATTACCCCTAGGGTAGCACTTACTGTAGCAGAATATCTAGCATTTGATCTTGGTATGCATGTTCTTGCGATATTGACTGATATGACCAATTATTGTGAAGCATTAAGAGAAATTAGTGCAGCTAGAGAAGAGGTACCAGGAAGAAAAGGCTATCCTGGATATTTGTATACTGATCTTGCAAATAATTATGAAAGAGCTGGCAGAATAAAAGGGAAAAATGGTAGTGTAACCCAAGTTCCTATTTTGTCAATGCCTGCTGATGATATTACTCATCCAATTCCAGATCTTACTGGATATATTACTGAGGGTCAAATTGTATTAAGTAGAGATCTTTTTAGAAAAGGTGTTTATCCTCCTGTTAATGTCTTAATGTCGCTATCTAGATTAATGAAAGATGGAGTTGGTGAAGGAAAAACGAGAGGAGATCATATGGAGGTTGGAAATCAACTTTATGATGCTTATTCTAGATCTCAAGAAGTTAGAGCATTGGCAGAGATCGTAGGAAGAGCAGGGTTGACAGGTGTGGATTTGAAGTATCTCGATGTCGGAGATACCTTTGAAACATCATTCTTAAAACAATCTACAGATGAAAATCGAAACCTCGAAGAAACTTTATCCAGATCATGGGATGTATTGGGTAACCTACCCAAGGGCGAGCTTACAAAAATCAAGGATAAAAATATTCAACTATACTTTAAAGAAGGATCAAAAAAAGTATAAAAAAAATGAAGAGGAGTGTTGAGTTAAAATGTCTTTTGGAAAAAGAGTAGTTGCTACTAAAATTGAATTAATAAAAATTCGTCGCTCTATGCAAATTTCAAAAATGGTTCATAAAATTTTGGATGATAAACGAGAAGTATTGTTGAAAAAAATAGATGAAATGATTGACGAGGCAAACAAAGCAAGAGGTGATATTTGGGATCCTCTGGATGAAATATATAAAGCAATTTTTCGTGCATACTCTTCTCTTGGCAGCTCTACAATTCAATCACTGTCGAGTTCTACTCCTCCATCTATTAATGTAGATGTTCACATTAAAAGAATTGTTGATGTAAAAATACCTGCCTTAGAAATAACATCTCAAAAAGGAATTCAATCTCTAACATATGGATTTGCAGATACAAATTCTTCGGTAGATCAAGCAACAAAATTGATAAAAAACATTCTCCCTGGAATTTGTAAAGCTGCAGAATATGAAAATGCAATTTTTAGTCTTGCTAAGGAATTAGAAAAGACACAAAAATTGATAAATGCTTTAGAATATGTCATAATACCTCAATATCAAGAGGCCTTATCATTTATTAAATCTACATTGGAAGAAAGGGAACGGGAAGAATTCGTAAGACTTAAGAAAGTCAAGGCTGTAATAGAGAGGAAGGGATAAAAATGACATCTAACTCAATCTCAACAGAAGAAAGAACCGGAGGAGAGACATCATCAGTGAGTGGAAAAAAAACTACAACCGAAATATCAAAAAACAAAGAAATGATAGATCAGTTCTTTGAAGATTCCAAAAATATATTAAAAAATGAATATGATAATATTGTAGTAAAACTAAAGGAAGATTTGGACAAATCAAAGGAACGAGCTATAAGCAAATTAAAAAAATTATAATTTTTTGTGGATGAGAATTAACTGTAAATATTTTCTACAGTTAACTTAACTTTAATGGCATTTTATTTACTATTGAATGTTGTTGGTAAATTATAAAAATTCTAGTATTTGTAATAAATGGTTTTTAATTGAGAATATCAGAAAAAATTAATTTTATTTGAATTTTATACACTTATCAATAATTTAAATAAATCTTGATTCAATATAATTTTTTTATGTTATTTTATAGAAGTTAAAATTAATGATAAAAAGACATTTTAAATTGAATATTTTGTAAAAATATTGCGACAAGTAAACTAAGATTAGATATAGTTAAATATGGCATCTTTTAACTTGACTACGTAATTAAATATGAAAATAAAATCAATTTCGACTATGGTATTGATAGCCACTATTGTATTAATTACAACAAATAATCTTCTTTCAAATGAGGCAAATGCACAAGAACCCCAAGCCGCAGAGAGTGGCGGGATGAAATTTGTTGGAGCTGGGTTAGCTTTCGGACTAGCTGCATTAGGTGCTGGAGTTGCTATTGGTGGAGTAGGCGCCGCTGGTTTAGCGGTCATTAGTGAACGACCAGATTTAAGATCTCAGGCCTTGGTATTTACAGCTCTTGGGGAAGCAGTAGCTATATATGGTATAGTTATGGCTATAATTATATTAGGACAATCGTAATCTTAATCTTTTTCTTTTTTCAAAAAACTATTTATTTAAATTTCTAACAATCTTAAATGTAACGATTTAAATTATTCTACAATTCAATGGATAAACGTTTTAAACTATGATATCCAACGAATTACAAGATATTATTTTCTATTGTATTTCCACTTTGAATTTAAAAACGCTTTCATTGAAGCATCGTTGAAACCATAAAAAGACTTTAAATCATTGAACATCATAAGATTTGTATTGTTTTTGCGAAGATCATGAAATTGACTATACATTGTCTCGAGAGGATTGCTTGAATTAATTGCTGTCGATAGAATACTACCAAGAATTGTTTTTCTAGTTGGTTCGGGCAAATATTCAAGAATACGTCGAATCTCTTCATACTTTGGACCTAAAGGCTGCAATATTTCATATGGTGATAATTCGGTTTCTAATATATTGTTAAATAAATCTTGGGATGTATTAGAAGATGTATTATTTATAGTAGATGAACTATCATAAAATGATTGATTTTTTAAGGGATATTGAATAATAAAGCCATTTGAATAACTAGCAGAATCTTTTTGGTTTATTACGAATTCGGTAAAGGAGATGATATTTTCTATTATGCCAGAATGTTTATTGTTGCAGTGACGCATTGCATTCCATTTCCTTGTAAAAGGAAGCTTACATCTAGCACAGACATATTTCGGAGTCTTCATGAGGTTTAATTTTATAATAAAAAAACTCATTAAATAATGTTACTAAAGAGTCACTCGGAGTCACTCCTAAATGTTGAGTATAACTATTTTGGAAGATCAAAGTTCGTAAAATTTATCGAAATTGGTATACAAGTTGCGAATCTCAAACCTGAGAGATATCAGTCAAAAATCTATCTAGTGACAATGATTGTGCAATTTCGGTTCTTAAATATTATAAGTTAGAATACCGTCAATGAGACGATCTTTCCCCGAATAAATTGAAAATATCAAATATTGAAATCTAAGCAAGGATTGGTCAAGGTAAAGGGATATAAATTTCGCAGCATAATGATGAATTTATATGCAACATAAAATGATAAATGATAGAAACAAAAAATCAAAAATTAATTTTAATATTAATTTAATATCTTAATAAGTCAATCTTAAGTTCTGTATATATATTGTTTCATTAGTTTATTAATCTAAAATATATATACAACACTTTAAACTAAATAAGATAGTAATATACTTCATGTTGAAATTTATCAAATTAATTATCTCAAAAATGAATTTTGATATCTACTAAAAATTTCATAGATGCACTTTATACCTCTTTAATGTCATTAATATCTATAAGTCGAGTACAAAACTTGCATTTCAAAATAATTTTAATCTTATCTACGACTATGATAGTTGGTATGATCTGTTTTTCTTCATTACTGATACAGTTAATATTAGAACATTTGAATATTCCTGCTATATAATCCGGAACTTGTATTTTGCGCTTTTCTGCAACCCTGTAATTTTTGATTATATTTATAGTAGCATTGGGTGAGATTAGAGCAATTTTATTTGTATCATCCTTTTCTAGAAATTTGTTTTCGATTTTAATAATATCTTTTTTATCTTTTTTTGTGCTTGGAACATTTAATGCCACAGTAACAATATTTCCGTCCTGTCCAGTTATATTCAAAGTTTTTAAAACATTAAATGCCTTACCAGAAGTAATGTGATCTATTACTGTTCCTTCTTTAATTCTTCTGACTAGAAGCTGGTTCAATTCAGACATGTTCGTAATATATATAATGAATCGCTCATTTCTTTTAAATTTAGTGTAATCATCATTGAATATCATAGGATTATTTAGAATCAACTTTTTATACAATAATTTAGAATAATACATGTGGTTTCCTGTCCTATCCATATTCTTTTTTTTAGTAATGATTGCGATATCTGTAAGAAAGAATATTGCACCATGAAAGGATTAAATGAAAAAGGAAATTTTATTAATCAAAAAAATGTTGTTTCTAAAGTTAATGAACAAATTCATTATAAAGAATTTACTGAAGAGAGAGCAAAAGAGCTATATGAAAAGTTATTTGTATTTTATTTAAAAAAATATAAAGATGAAAAAGAAGTAGCAACCAAAGCAAAAAACATAGTCAAAAAACAATGCCAATTAAGAAATATTGAACCATGGGAATGGGTTTAGCCAATAAATAAATAATTCTTAAAACTAACTTTCGATTGTAGTTTTAATCATTATTATAATCATCAATAATACAAAGCAATGTAATTATAATGAAATTATGCTGAATTTCTACCTTTCTATCTACCATTATACTGTTATAACTTTTCTATCTTGTTTACCAAATCATTAAGAAGATGAGTAAAAGGATGATACGGATGTTTCAAAACAGTTAAAAATTCTTTATTATCAAATTGTATATCACAATAACATGGAATGTTTCCAATGATTTCCATATCCACATCTTTCTTAAACTTTTCAGTTATACTTGATTGTTCATTCAACACCAATGCATAATTTGCTTCTGGAGCATATGATGTTTCTTGTATTAAATTAGGAGGAAGACAATAACCAGCAGCTCTATTAAAGAGTAAATATGATTTTGTACCAAGTTTTGTAAACGCAGAATAAATTTCATTTGCCATTTTTTTTGTACCTTCAATATCTATACTATCCATTTTTAAAGATAAGAGAATCATATCTGCGATTGCTAAGGAGTTTATTGACCAATATCTGATACCGGGGCTAGTATCTATAATTATATAATCTATATTCTTTTCATAGGCCATTTCTTCCTTAATTAGAATAAATTTACGTAAAAGTTCTAACTTTGATGCATCGTTTCGTAACGCTCCATCTAATTTTGTGATCTCTTCTTTTGATGAATTTGAAAAGGAAACGAATAATTTTCCCCATTCTTTTTTTACATCTTTTGTAGATGATAACTGGCTTATTTTACGTGTAAGGTCATATATAACACTCTCAAATTCAGCTGTATTAAATAAGAAATTATTTATCCAGTAATTCGGTTCTTGACTAAAGTAAGTTTGTAAAGTTGGTGCATAAACATCCATATCAATAAGTAAAACATTGTATCCTCTTTGGACTAATAAAACGGAAATATTGGAACTTATGGTAGATTTTCCTGTTCCACCTTTATAGGAATGAAAAGCTATACATTTTTTCATTACTTATATCCAACAAGTCTTATAACAGTATATTTTTTATACTTTCTGAAACGATGATTAACCTGTTTGAAATTAAATTTAATGTATCATCTTGTTAATAATTTCTTTATAAGCAATAAAATTATAAAGAAAAATAAAATCACAAGTTAAATACTAGTTTTTTTTATATTATTTCTAAAATACATCTAACTTTAAATAATTATTTGTCAATATTATTATGATATTGCCTATCTTAGGTTACAAAGAATTACTTGGAAAAAATTATAGTGAGACTGATATTAATGATAATACTCTTTTTTTACTCATGGGTCCAGGTAGATGTGGAAAAACTACCTATTGTAAATCATTCTTTGAATCAAGTCTAAAAAATGGTAGTACTGGAATTTTTTTTAGCTCTACATTTACAAAAAAACAATATCAAAATTTATTTAATGGTTTATCAAGTATTATTAATTCTAGGTCTTATTTTATAAATCCCTTTTTGAGAGAACAAATTAGTTACAATGAAGAAGTAAACTCTGATGTAAATAATAGCTTATCTGAAGTAAAAAAAGAGCTAGATAAAGTTATTTCTACCTATAAACTAGAACAACAAAATCAGTTTGTAGGCAAAAATGAAAATGAAGGTGAAGATGGCTTACCTCTTGTTCAACAAAACGGAATATGTATGGTCGTTGATTCTCTTTCTCATCTTTTTAATATTTTTGATGAGAAAGATGTGCTGCGATTTATCAATTCACTTTCATTTTCTTTAAAAAATAGTAATGTCCTTTCAATTTTTACAATAGATGATACAATTATTGATTCTTCTTTGATAGAGAAAATTCGTCCAATCTTCGATGGGGTTTTACAGATAAAAATGGATAAAAAAGAAGACGAACCCATCAGGCAAATTAAATTTTTATCTTTGACGGGTATTAATTTAAATCGAGAAACATGGATAAAATTCGAATTAGATAAAAATACTTCTTTATTGACTTTTCCAAATTCGTCATCTTTTATTTGTAGTGTCTGCAAAGCCTCGATAAAAAATAAACCCGTCTTTTATCTTGATATGGCTTTTCATGAAAATCACTTGGATCTTTATAAAAAATTAACAGGTATCTATGGAAATGCTGGTATTTCTGATTTAGGTCCTTCTAGTGTTATAAATGCGAATTTTTTCTTTATTGATATTGTTGGGCTTTCAAGTCCTAACTTGTCTGTTAGAAAACAAATAGAAAAAATAGAATATTTAAATAATTTTATAATATCAAGTGATATATTTAGAAAGAATTCTGATAAAAAAGTTTTACCAACGGGTGATGGTATGGCCATAGGGTTCACATCCAATCCTGAAGCCCCTTTGAATCTAAGTATACAACTACATCATCAATTAAAAAAACATAATCTAGGCAAAGATGATGAATCCACTTTGGCCGTAAGAATCGGAATTGCATCTGGTCCTGTTTTTATAGTTAATGATGCAAATAATAATCAAAATATTTGGGGGCCGGGAATTATTTTCGCGAGACGAGTAATGGATATAGGAGATAATGATCATATTCTAATGGATGGTGGATTAGCACATTCTTTGCTAACCCTCGATGATAAATATAAAGAAATTATTCATTATATTGGTGACTATCAAATTAAACACGGACAAATAATAAAATTATTTTCAGCGTATCAAGAAAATAAATACGGAAATAAAGATTTGCCTATAAAGGTGAGATGTTTACCTGTTTAGAATTTTCTAACAATTTATTTACCAGAACAACAAATAATTTAATAAATCTATCACTAATTTACTAATTCTAAATCCTTAGGGCAATTCTTTATTTGCATCTAAATATTCTATATGAGACTGCTTGTATTTTAAATATTATTATAAACTAAAAGTATTAATTCAAAGGAATTAGAATTAGAACATCGTAACTAATACTCAGTTTTTGCCAATCTGTTTGGATATTTTAATTTATTTTTAATTCTTCTTTTATCTTTTTTAACAGATCTTCTGTGTTAATTGGTTTTTTTATAAAACATCCACTATATAATTCTGGAAATTCGCTTTTGAGTGTCTCAAAATAAATTTCAAAAGCGGTTATAAAACAAATCTTTATTTCGGTACCATAAGTTATTTTTTTTTGTACCTCTTTATAAAATTCAAATCCGCTCATTTCAGGCATTTTTACATCGATCAATACTAGGTGGTATGTTTCTGGGTTAAAGGAAGCTAAGGCTTCAAATGGATTAGAAAATGTATCAATTACAAAACCATGGAATTCCAAATTTTTTTTTATGCTGAATAGGATATCATGATCATCATCTACAAATAAAATTCTATAAGGAGATTCATTACTATCTGAGGTCTCTTTTACCATGGACACATGTTGTTCAGATCTTGTATTATTATTTTCATCTCTTATCAATTACTACATATTACTTTTAGCCATTATATAAAGGCAAATATAATTATAGTTTTTTAACTAATTTGGAATAATGGATTAAATCTAATGCAATTTGTAATCCATTAATCAAACATATAGTATCAACTAACAACAACAATTTTTTTGGCATTTTAGTTTGAAGTAATTTCAATACTCTGATTGACCATATAAAATCTTTGACTATAATCTATAAAATTAATATTGGATTTGAAAATCCTCCATATAAACAAGTTTTATTTTAATGGACTAGACCAATTTGGTAAATTTAACAATTAAAGTGATAGTAACAACTAAAAGAGTAAACTAAAATTTCTATTAAAAATAAAAATTATTTAAAGTAATTTTTATCTTTTAAATGATGTCACCTTTACCAATATACTTATATATATACTACCTAAGGTTATTTAATGAAAAAAACATTGGTAGTTTGTGCCTTTTTTATTCTAAGTGTAGGAATATTAACCAATGCTTTGATCTCACCATCAATATTTGCTCAAACAGATGGGTCAAATCAAAATTCATCAAATTCGAACACCGACGGAACAATTGAAAAAAATAATACTGAAACTGAGGATTCACAACTACCTGAAAGTGGACAAATATCTAAAAGAGGCAACTAATACAACAGATATTAAAATTCAAAAACTACTGAAATGCGACAAATGTCAGATAGGGAAAAATACTCATATTCAGTTGAGTATATTTGCAAAATTTAATTTCTTTTTTTTACGATAATAAAAGAAATTTTTTATTTCTAATAATTTTATTTTTATCTATTGTAATAGATACTTCTATTGGTGTAATACCAGATTTTATAACAGGATTTCTAAAGTCCTCATTAGGTATTTCAATATTTGTTTCTATAAGTATAATTACAATAGTGAGTATATATCTAATTCAATATTTAATCATCAATGATAGTAATAAAATTGTTTTAAAATCCAAATATTTGTCTTATGCACTAACATTAACTAAATACGTAAATTATATATTAATGGCAAATCTAACTATTGTAGTTATCTCTATCCTGTTCTTTTCTAACTATTCAATAGTAAATATATTATTAACAAATAATATTATGGCCGTTATTGGTTCTATATTATTAATCGTTTTATCTTTAAAGTTTATCTTCTGGTACATTTTTGATAGGGGTTCTATAATAATTTTAATTTACGCGGCCTCTTTTTTCATTTTTGGAATATCCTTTTTTTTCGGGTATTTAAGTGAAAATATATTTCTAATTGAGAAACCATTTTTAATAAATCCATCTATGGAAGTTGTATTTCCTTTAGTGGAGGATGATCCTTTTGAAGTATTTTATCATTATTACTCATATTTAATTGCAATATCACTGATTTTATTTTTAATAGGATCATATCTTCTTTTAAATACCTATCTTGAAAAAGTTTATCGTCCAAAAATAATTTTTTCTTTTGCATTTTCCTTTGTTCTTTTTATTATAGCAAATCTTGAAACTTTTGATATTATAGAAACACCAAATTCAGATCAAGGACTTTTGTTCTATTATATTTTTCAGACTCTTAGCTCTGCAGCTGCAGGAATGTTAATTGGATATTCATTTTGGAAGGTATCTTCAATATTAAAACAAGGTAATTCTTTAAGAAAATACCTAAAAATGACTTCAATAGGATTAATTTTAATTTTTATTATTACTCAAGGCACGCTTATAATGTCTCCATTTCCTCCTTTTGGTCTGCCTTCTTTATCATTTGTAATTATCTCAATTTATTTATTTAATTTTGGTTTATATGCTACAGCTATTACACTTTCAAAAGATATAAAATTAAGAGAAACCATCAAAATAAAGACAAAAAAAAATACTAATTTACTGGAGAGTATTGGAAAAGCTCAAATGACAGATGAACTTAATCAAGCTGTAAAAGATGTTAAAGTAATAGTCGAAAAAGAAGAAAAAGAGCTAAAAGAAAGGACTGGATTAGAAAGTTCTACTTCTGAAGATAATATACAAGACTATATGGAAACAGTATTAAAAGAAATTAGCGAATCTAGAAAAAAGAGCGCAAAAATTACCTAACTCCTTTATCCTGTCTGTTTTAATATTTATAAATTATCTTTTATATAGTATAATGTCAAATAAAAAATTGCTATTGTTTCCGATTAATTATATCATAAATAATTTATCCACTAATTATAACTTCTTTATTATT